>JARCRR010000001.1 GCA_029850565.1 Gallionella sp.
ACCGAAGAAGTCGGATCCGCCAGATCGCCGTCATGCTTTGCCAATAGATCGAGCATCTCTTTGGTGCGACGCACAATCCATACAGGCTTGCCCTGCCATTCGACGCTGATCATGGTACCAGGCTCAATTGCACTGATATCAACCTCAACTGGTGCGCCCGCTGCTTTGGCACGTTCGCTTGGCATCAAGCTCAATACGAACGGAGCACCTGCCCCTGCCGCCGCTACCCCACCTGCTGCTGCCGTTGCAGCAAGCAGCATTCGTCGCTTACTTTGATCTACATTCTCGGTCATGTCCCTCATCCCTTCTGAAATACGTCACACAAAAAAACGACCTGCACTAGAGCTGCTATGCACAGAGATATCGTTTGGTAATGGAGGATGGCACTGCCTGTCTTACAAATTTTTATTTTGACAAACTGAAGTTCGACTCCCCAATCCGAACTTCATGCCGACAACGGAACTACACGAAATCAGTTGTTCTTCGCACCTTGCTTGACCCACTTACGAATGGCCAAGATGTACTGACGATCCAAAGTGCCCGCAGCGTTCAAGCCCATAGGCATCTTCAATCCTTTGTTCGTACCTGTCAGCAATTTGGACAAGGTACTTGCTTCGCTATCTCCTGGAATGACGACCTTGCCGAACTTGGTACCCTTCATCAGGTTATCGTAGGAAGTCAGATCTAGACCGCTTTTTGCATAGCCCTTGCCGCCAGGTTTGTGGCAGCTGACACAATAATCTTCGAAAATGGGTTGAATGTCTTTTTTGTAGCTAACGTCCCCAGAGCGCAGGACATTCATTGCGTCATGTGCAGGCGCATTGGCCTGGTATTCTGCCATCGCATTGAGTGAAAAAGCGCTCAAGACGATGCCGCCCACCAACATCATTTTATTCATACAAGCTCCCCAAGGTGACTCCGCGCAATTTTTTTAATCGCGTCAAAGCCACTACCCTCACAGCGGAATGGCGCTGCCCCAATTCAAACCAACCGAATCCTAACCCCATTTGGCTAACCCTAACGGGTCATACCCAAACCAAAGTCGAATACTACGCAACGCTTTTACGGAATGCAACGCACTACAAGCATCTAAATCCACAAATTAAATTGGGTTATCCTGATCGAAGAATCGGTGTTCTACACCAAAATGGGCCGAGAGATGTCCGCCAAGAGTCTGAATCCCATAGCGTTCTGTCGCATGATGGCCTGCAGCAATAAAAGCTGCACCCGTTTCTTGCGCCATATGGAAGCATTGTTCAGATATCTCCCCAGTCACAAAAACATCCACTCCGAGCGAGATGGCTTGCTCAAAATAGCTCTGCCCCCCGCCACTACACCATGCGACCCGTGTGATATTCGCCCCCAGGTCGCCGATGATTTGCGGATCACGCTGCAAAGTCTGGGCAATCACCTGTTTAAGATCGGCCAGTGACTTAGGCTCTAGCAATCTTCCGTGGCAAGCGATGTCTTGCTCGCCGAATCGCCCTTCTTCTGCAAAACCCAAACGCTTACCTAACTGCACGTTGTTCCCCCATTCGGGGTGCGCATCAAGAGGCAAGTGATAGGCCAACAGGCTGACATTATGTTGCAAAAGGTGCGTGATACGGCGTTTCTTGATACCCGTGATACTGGCATCCTCACTACGCCAAAAATAACCATGATGGACAAGGACGGCGTCCGCTCCCCATGCAGTCGCGGCCTCCAATACCGCCTGCGATGCGGTCACCGCAGTGGCGATACGACGCACCTCTGGCCTGCCCTCGACTTGTAGCCCGTTCGGACAATAGTCGCGAAATCGGCTGACTGCCAGTTCGCTTCCGATATAATCCCGCAACTCGATTAACTGCATCACGATCGCCCTTATTTATTGGTTGTCTGGATCATATCATGCGCAAATTCTGGCTCCTGTTCGCACAGGCCACCACCATAGCCTTGGCGGTGTTGTTCGTTATTCACACATTGAAGCCTACATTGCTGCCCACTGCGGCACGAGGTGGTGTCGTGACCTTGTATGAGGATGACAAGCCAGAGGCCGCGAGCGATTTGCCGAACGTGGGTTTCAGCCGCGCGGCACAAAAGGTCATGCCTGCCGTGGTGAACATCTTCACCACCAACGAGGTGAATCAACAAGCGCATCCGTTCATGGATGATCCGCGCTTCCGCTTCTTTTTCGGTGATGAATTCGACGATAACGCTTCGCAACAGAATTCCAGCCTGGGATCTGGCGTTCTCGTCAGTCACGATGGCTACATTCTGACCAACCACCACGTGGTCGAATCAGCAGATCAGATCGAAGTCGCTTTTGCAGATGGCCGAAAAACCAAAGGCCATATCATCGGTACAGACCCGGAGACCGACCTTGCTGTCATCAAGGTGGATATCGGCAACAATCTGCCTGCGGTCACCTTTGCGGGCGCTGAGGCCGCGCACGTGGGCGATATCGTGCTCGCCGTTGGCAATCCATTCGGCGTCGGACAAACAGTCACCATGGGTATCGTCAGCGCACTCAAGCGCAACCATCTTGGCCTGAATACATTCGAGAATTTCATCCAGACCGATGCGGCCATCAATCCCGGTAACTCGGGCGGTGCATTGGCTGATGTGGAAGGCAATCTACTAGGCATCAACAGCGCCATCTATTCACCCAATGGTGGCTCGCTCGGCATCGGTTTCGCCATTCCAGTGAGCACCGCAAAAAAGATCATGGAACAGATCATTCAGAACGGTTCAGTGACACGTGGTTGGATAGGCGTGGCCGTGCAGGATATGACACCCGAATTGGCAGAATCTTTCAAACTGAAAGACACGCAAGGCGTACTGATCTCGGAAGTGGTACGTGGCAGTCCTGCAGACAAAGCAGGTATCAAGGCAGGTGATATTTTGGTCAGCATCGCCGACAGCACTCTAACAGACTCGACTGTCATGCTGGATACCATCTCGGCACTCGTGCCGGGGAACACGGTTGCACTCAAGTTACTTCGCAATCAAACGGATGTTGTGGTACAGGTCAAAGTCGGCAAACGCCCTAAACCCAAGACAACTGAATAGTATCAGCCAGGTTTTCGCACGGTGGCCGTCCACGCGGCCACCACGATACCTGCTTCATAAAGCAGCCACAGGGGTATCGCCAGCATGAATTGCGATACCACATCGGGCGGTGTGAAGATTGCACCGATGACGAATGCCGCAACAATCACGTAAGAACGTATCTCGCGCAGTTTTTCCACCGTCACCACACCCACGCGTACCAGCAACACCACCGCCACCGGCACTTGGAAGGCGATGCCGAAAGCCATGAACATACCGATGACAAAACTAAGATACTTGTCGATATCGGTCATCACGGCCACGCCTTGCGGTGCAGATGCAGTGATGAAACCGAAAACGACCGGGAAAACCACGAAGTAGGCGAATGCCATACCGCAGTAGAACAGCAAGGTGCTGGCAATAACCAGCGGCAACACCATGCGTTTTTCCTGAGCGTACAGCCCTGGCGCGACGAATCGCCATACCTGATAGAGCATATACGGTAGCGCGATGAGGAAGGCAGCCATCATCGCGACCTTAAGCGGAACAAAGAACGGCGTAGTGACGTCGGTGGCGATCATCTGTCCGCCTTGGGGCAACTTGGCCAACATCGGTTGTGCCAATAATGAATACAGATCAGCCGCCCACGGGAACAGGCAGATGAATATCAACAAGAGCGCAAGTGCGGAATTCAACAAGCGCGAACGAAGCTCAATGAGGTGACCGACTAGACTTTCACTGATACCCATCACTGCGGCTTTTTCGTAACGTCGTTAAGGGAGACGATCTCGGACGGATCTATTGGGGGGGCTTGGCGATACTGGGCTTGGAGTATCTGTTGTTCCAGCGTAAGTTGCGCGCTTTTTACTTCTTGCTCCACCTCGCCGACTTGCCGTGTGAGGTTCCGCTTCATTTTGCGCGCTTCTTCCAAATCCATCTCATTGGAGATGTCATTCTTTACTGTACTCACATATCGCTGCAACCGCCCCCACATATGTCCTGCTGTGCGAGCTACCTGCGGCAATCGCTCCGGACCGACGACGATGAGCGCCACCAAAGCGATCACCACCAGTTCGGAGAAAGCCACGTCGAACATGGCTTACTTTTCCTTCACTTCGCCTTCGATGGTCTTGGTGTCGGTTTTCTTGGCTGGCTCATCGTCACCCTTCATGCCATCCTTGAAGCCCTTGACCGCACCACCCAGATCGCTACCGATATTGCGCAGTTTCTTGGTACCGAAAATCAGTACCACGACCAACAAAACAATCAACCAATGCCAGATACTGAATGAACCCATGATGTACTCCCAGATGAATTAGCTACGCTTGACCATAGGTGGGATGTTGCCGCCGCCAATGATGTGGATATGCAGATGAAACACTTCTTGTCCACCGCCTTTGCCTGAATTGATGACCATGCGGAATCCGTTTTCCAAGCCTTGCTCGCGCGCCAACTTCGGTGCGAGCGTCAGCATCTTGCCCAGCAATGCCGCATGGCTATCATCCACTTCTACCAAAGAAACGAGATGGTGCTTGGGGATGAGCATGAAATGCACGGGTGCGACGGGGTTGATGTCATGGAATGCGAACATATCATCATCTTCATACACTTTGCGGCTCGGTATCTCACCGCGTGCGATTCTGCAAAAGAGGCAGTTATCGCTCATTTGCGACTCGCCTTCTCAGCGATACCAGAGACACCCTCGCGGCGCGCCAATTCCTTCAGCACGTCTTCAGCACTCAATCCATTTTGAGCCAATAGCACCAAGGTGTGGAACCACAGGTCCGCCACTTCGTAGGTCAAATGTTGTTTATCGCCATCCTTGGCTGCCAACAAGACCTCACCCGCTTCCTCGATCACTTTCTTCAGGATGGCGTCATCGCCCTTGCTGAACAATTTAGCGACGTATGAAGAATCAGGGGCCGCTTGTTTACGTGCTTCGATGGTCTCTGTCAGTCTTTGTAAGATGTCGTTGCTCATTTTTTATATATCTCGTCTGGCGACTTCAGCACGGCATCGACCTCCACCCATTTACCCTTCTCCAGCCTGCTGAAGAAGCAGCTTTGACGCCCAGTGTGGCAGGCGATACCGCCTTGCTGCTCCACTTGTAGCAGGATCACATCGCCGTCGCAATCGAGACGGATCTCCTTTACCTTCTGGATGTGTCCGGATTCCTCGCCCTTGTGCCACAACTTCTTGCGCGAACGCGACCAGTATATCGCCTCGCTTTTTTGCCAAGTCAGCAGCAGTGCCGCGCGGTTCATCCACGCCACCATCAGCACGCGTCCAGTCGATGCATCTTGCGCGATGGCGGGAACCAGCCCGTCATCCGACCAGTTCAACTTATTGAGCCATGCCTCGCTCATAGGCGCACCCTCGGCACGTTACTGGCGCAGCCAGCCGTTTGCGGGATAACCAGCCACTTGCCCGCTTGCGGGCTTAGTGGATTGGCTAGTAGTTCCATCAGGGGGTGCGAAACGATCATTGGCTCCGGCATCACGCGCTGCGCGCATGAGCCTGCACCGCAACTTCGTTGTACCACACCCGTCGCTTTCGCACACCGTGTCATGACCGCACCTCGATACCTTGTTGCGCCATATATTGCTTGGCTTGTTGCACGGTATATTCGCCAAAGTGGAAGATACTGGCTGCCAGCACCGCATCAGCGCCGCCTTGCTTAACGCCATCCGCAAGATGCTGAAGATTGCCTACACCGCCGCTGGCGATGACAGGTATCTCCAGCGCATCGGTCACTGCTCGCGTCAAAGCTAAATCGAAGCCGCGTTTTTGTCCGTCCTGATCCATGCTGGTCAGCAATATTTCGCCAGCGCCCAAGCTCTGCATCTTCTTGGCCCATTCGACAGCGTCCAAGCCTGTCGCTTTACGACCACCGTGAGTAAAGACTTCCCATTTGTCCGGCGCGGTCTGTTTGGCGTCGATGGCGACCACGATACATTGCGAACCGTAGCGCGCCGATGCATCCGCCACCAATTGAGGATTCACTACCGCAGAGGTATTGATACTGACCTTGTCGGCACCTGCATTCAACAGATTGCGTACGTCCTGCACTTCGCGCACGCCGCCGCCGACAGTCAAAGGGATGAATACCTGCTCCGCCACCTGCTCGATGATGCGGAAGATGATGCCGCGATCGTCGGAACTGGCCGTGATGTCGAGAAAAGTGAGTTCGTCTGCGCCTTGTTGGTCATAGCGTCGCGCGATCTCTACCGGGTCACCTGCATCACGCAACTCGACGAAACTGACCCCTTTGACTACGCGACCGGCAGTCACATCGAGGCAGGGAATGATACGTTTGGCCAGCATCAAAGTTTAGGCGACAACTCGTCTGCCAGCATTTGCGCCGCACGGAAGTCCAACGTGCCTTCATAGATGGCGCGACCTGTAATCGCACCCGTGATGCCCTCGGCACGCACTGCGCACAGTTTGCGCACATCATCCAGATTGGTGATACCACCGCTGGCGATGACCGGCACATGCAATGGTCGCGCCAGTTCCACCGTCGCCTCGATGTTCACGCCGGTCATCATGCCGTCGCGCCCGATGTCGGTATAGATGATGGCTTCCACGCCATAGCCTTCAAAGCGCTGTGCCAGATCGGCCACATCATGGCCGGTGAGTTTCGACCAGCCGTCCACGGCGACCTTGCCGCCCTTGGCATCCAGTCCGACCATGACGTGTCCGGGAAAGGCATCGCAGGCTTCATGCAGGAAACCCGGCACTTTGACCGCGGCGGTACCGATGATGACATAGGTGATCCCCAGATCGAGATAACGCTCGATGGTCTCCAGATCGCGGATGCCGCCACCCAGTTGCACCGGAATGTCGGCCCCCACGGCCTCGATGATGCTGCGCACCGCCGCTTCGTTCTTCGGTTTGCCCGCAAAAGCACCGTTCAGGTCGACCAGATGCAAGCGCCGCGCACCCTGTGCCAACCAGTGTTTAGCCATCGCCGCGGGGTCGTCGGAGAACACCGTCGCGCCCTCCATCTCGCCTTGGCGCAGACGCACGCATTGGCCATCTTTCAAATCGATTGCAGGAATGATCAGTGTATTAGTGTCCATGATTTAGAAC
>JARCRR010000002.1 GCA_029850565.1 Gallionella sp.
GGTGCGGTGAAGGTGGTGGGGACGAACTCGCTGAAGCGGTTCGCCGAGAAAGCAGGCACCCAAGTCGTGATGGCGACAGGAAAAGCCGCTTGCACGAACGCACGGCCGACTAAGGCTGGGTTGAACGGGTTGTGACCAAGACCGCCGAACATCGCCTTGCCGATGGCGATAGCGACGAAACCCGCCACGATACCCATCCACAGCGGGAAGGCGGGGGGCAGGGTCAGTCCCAGCAAGATGCCGGTGATGGCCGCGCTCCAATCACCCAAGGTGTTCGCATTGCGGTTGAGCAGACGTTCGGTAGCGAGGCAGGTGGCGGTGACCGTGAGCAACAAGGCCAATGCCGACAAGCCGTATTGCCACACGGAAAAGCCGCAGATGGGCAACATGGAATACACCACGTTACGCATGATGGTGGGTACGCTGTGTCCGCTGTGCTGATGGGGGGCGGCGCGTAGCTCGATACGATGTTTGCTCACGTCACCTTCTCCCGGTTCTTAAGAAAGTACTTGGCGACACGAAATTGTTGCACCAGGGGAATATGTGAGGGACACACATAGCTGCAACAGCCGCATTCAAAACACTCGCCAAGCATAAACTGCTCTGCCATCACGTCGTACTCGCGTTTGGCAGCCAACAAACCCATTTGTGTGGGATTCAATTTCTTCGGACAGGCGTTGACGCACTCTCCGCAATGGATGCATGGGTAGATCTGCGGAGGTACGGCATCCTTCTTGCCGAAAGCCAGCACACCGCATACGCCTTTGGTGATGGGCACATCGACGGAGGGGATGGTAGTTCCCATCATGGGCCCACCCAGAATGACCTCGCTCGCGGTGCTGCGGGCGCCTACATATTCGAGCAGGAAGCGCAGCGGTGTGCCCAGCGGCACGATGTAGTTGCCGGGGCGTTCCACCGAGGGACCGGCGATGGTGACGATGCGCTCGGTCATGCCTTCGCCCAGCGGTAGCAGTCTGCCCATGTAGGCCAGCGTCATCACGTTGTTCATCACTACGCCGACGGAAGAGCTGCGTTTGCCAGCGGGCACTTCACGCCCGAGCAGCGCGGTGATGAGTGTCTCGGCAGCGCCTTGTGGATATTTGGTCTCCACGACTTTGACCGTTACCGAACCATCGGCAGGCAGCGCGGCTTCCAATGCGGCGACCGCATCCATCTTGTTGTCTTCCACGCCGATGATGGCACGCGGTGCACCGCACACGCGGCGTGCGTACTTGATGCCTTCCATGATGTCTTTGGCATGTTCCACCATGACGCGATGGTCGCAGGTGAGGAAAGGTTCGCACTCCGCACCGTTGACGATGATGGTGTCTATGGTGCAGCCGTTGGGCGGGATCAGCTTGGCGTGTGTGGGGAAGGTGGCGCCGCCTTTGCCAGCCACACCGATCTCTTGCATCACCAAAGCGAGTTCACGGCCGCCCATGTTTTCGAGATGGTGCGGATAACGCACCTGTACTTCTTGCGTATCGGCTTCATACACGCGGATGACGATGCACATCTCCATCTCACCGTTGTCCGACGGCATGGGTTCCAACGCTTCGACGATGCCCGTCGCGGGCGCATGGATGGGTAACGAGAACAGACCATCCGGCCTGGCGATGAGCTGCCCGCGCAACACCTCCTGCCCTACTTGCACGATGGCGATCGCGGGCTTGCCGATGTGCTGTTCCAGCGACACATACAGCTTGGGTGCGAACGGGAAGCGACGGATGGGCAGGTGCCCGGTCTCTTTGTGATAGACCGGGTGTATGCCGTGATCGAAGGTCGGCGTGCGGTGGAAGAAAGGAAGCCGCATGTTCATCTCAATTGAATTTCGCCGCGCGCGCCTTCAGTTTGTCGAGGTTGGCTTCGCCGCTGTTCCAAGGCGTGCCCGGATGAATGATGCCAGCCGTGCATTTCTCCGCAGCTTTAACGATGTCAAGGAAACTACCCGCTTTCGGATTGATGATGACTGCTTTCTTTTGATCATTGTAGGCAAATATCTTGGGGTTGATGTTCATGCACTCGTCACATGCGGTGCACTCCGGGGTGTCGATGAACACCGCTTCGTAATCGGCTGCATTCGAGGCGGCAGTGACAGCGACCGTGGTGGGTGAACTCGGTGCGGAGCCGCTCACGCCAGAGGACAGCATCTGGATGAGTTCCTGACGCACGCGATTGGCGATGGCTTCTTCGTTGCTGCTAGTACGACCAACCCCTGCCACGTCTTTCAGTTGCTTCCAGAATTGCATGCGCTCTTCGCACGACAGCACCAACTCTTTCGACACCAACACGCGCATCAGATGGTTCTTCTTGTCCACCGACCAGATGAAGGGGAACTTGCCGTCGCGTTCGTCTTCAGACAATTTCAAGAAATCGCCCAGCAGCACCATGTCGTCGTTCCATGTGTCTGCCGGTGCTTTTTTGAACTGCTTGGCGAAGCGGCCTTCGGTCAAAGCGAAGTCGGCGAAGGTCATCGGCAAGATCATCGACTGTTGATTTCCTGCCTCATCCTTGTACTCGAGCTTGTATTCCGGCCAATCGAAATCCAGTGAGGGATTGCCTTCCAAGGTGACGCACTCGGAGAAGGTGATGCCCGCATCAGGATCGAAACGGAACAGTGGGAAGGCGCGCGACTCGACCGCCATCTTGCTTTGTGCCACGGCGCTGTTGTCACCCACGCCATGCTCAGGCGGGCACACGGCGTAGACGTTGAACAGGGCTGGGCGGCGGCTGTTGAGGCCGTCGATGAAACCTTCCAGCATGTGGTTCACGTTGGCGAGCGAGCTTTGGTGGATGAACGCAGTGCGATGCGCCATACCGATGAGGCTGATCTCTTTGCGGCTCTCGCTCTTGCCGTGCTGGCTCGCGCCGTAGGGCGACATGTCCGCCACCTGGCCGATGAATCCCGAGGTACATGCTTGGCCGCCGGTGTTGGAATACACCTGCGTATCCACGATGAATACTTTGATCGGCTTACCCGACATCAATGCGCGCGACAGGTTCTGGAAGCCGATGTCGAACATCGCGCCATCGCCACCCATCGCCACCACGGGTGGGCACAGATGGAATTCTTCGTCGCTCAGTTGTTCCCAATTGAAGTGGGCGAAGAACTTGTCGCTGTCTTCGGGAACGTAGCCGCCGGCCAATTCCATCTCGACCTGGCGCACGGCCTTGAAGCCTTCCACCATCTTCGCCATGTGTCCTTCGAACACGCCCATCGCCACCGAGGGCGAATCCTGGAACAGATGCGATGTCCACGGGAAGGGATAGGGGTTGAACGGATAGGTGGATGCCCACACCGAGGTGCAACCCGTGGAGTTGACGATGCCCATCTCGGCACGACCCTGCTTGGTCGGGCCTTCCACATAACGCCAGCGCAGGTCTTTCAACTTCTCCAGCATCTGCGTCACGCGCTTCAGCCATTGCGGGTCGATCGGCTCGGCGGGATTGCGCGAAAGCAAGGTCTCGGTCAGTTTTGCGAGCGTCAGATCGCGTCCGCTGTAGTTCTGGATGGCCTGCATCAAGCCATCGGTATCGGCCAGATTGACCGTGCTGCCGAGGCGCAGGCGGATGTGGTTCTCCAGACCCGCGATGAGCGTATCCAATTTGCCCACGTACTTCTTCACGCGCGGCTGCATCAACGCGGTGACGGTAGAGGTGAACAAGTGGATGGCCCCCTTCTCACCGCAACCCAGACAGGCGCCGTCGCCGCTCGCCATTGCTTGGTAGTTGTGTTTGTCCAACAACAACGTCTCCAGCGCGCCGACCTTCTCGTCCAGATCATCGATGCGGCTGAATTGGGGAGGCGTCGTTGGCAGGTCCAGCCACACGTTCCAGTCGTCGCGCAGTGTCTGGATGGCTTCGTTGGTCTGAGTCACCATCTTCAGCGCGTTGTCGCCGCACACATCCACGCAGATGGCGCATCCCTTGCAGGTGTAGGGGTTGATGGTGATGGAGAACAAGCCGCCGCTGCCTTTTTCTTTCTTCTCTTTTTGTGTCCAGTACGGTTTGGTGGTGGCGAACTTGAAGTTGCCGATACCGTCGCGTAGCAGGTTCAGTTCGACCTCCAAGCGCGCACGCTCGTCACCCGCCGTCGTGTCTTCAGCGAAGGCTTCGGTGATGGCGTTCGCCAACAGGGTGCGCACATCCAATCCGTCCTTATCCAAAGAGGCGCGCAACTTCTTCTCGATGGTGCGGCTGAATTTGCGCAGGAAGCGCGTGGGGCGTCCGCCGATTTCGATCTTCTGGATCACGCTGTTGAGTACGTCGCCCGGTGTGGAGACCAAGCCGGGGATGGCGCTGTCCGGACATTGGGTGTAGCACTCGCCGCAGGCGGTGCAGTTCTCCGCAATCCATTCCGGGTACTCGAAACGCACACCGGTCATGTCGCGATACACGCCGGTGACGGCGGGTACGACCGACATGCCGATGAAGGGGTCGACCAGATTGTCCGATCCTTGGCCCTTCATGTAGAAGCTGCCGGTCTGCTCCCAGAAGCGATGGATATCGGACTGGCCGCCGTTGCCCTCGGGCAGGTTCTTGAGCATCACAGGGATGGACGGTGCGGCTTTGAGTTCTCCCTTGGCGCGTTGGCCGACCTTCATCTGCTCCGGTTTGATCTCGAACAACTCTTCGTAGCCGCGACGCACCACGCGCAGGTTGTCGTCGACGATGCGCTTGCCCTTTTTGCCGAACTTGGATTCGAGCTGGTTCTCGATGGCTTTGAACAGTGTTTCTTCGCTCAAGCCCGCGCGGTCTTTCACATCGGAGGCGTGGAAGAACGCGCCCTGGAAGGCATTGCCCTGCATGCGCAGTTGCAGGTCCGGGTTGCTCGACTCGGCGCGCGCGATCTTGAACGCGTCGAGGTAATGCACGCGTATCTTGTGATCGACGATGTATTGCTGGGTACGCATGGGGAAGGTCTGCCATACGGCCTCGGGGCTATCCAGATTGCTCTGGATGATGAACACGCCGCCGTCATTCAGACCTTCCAATGCGTTGGTGTGCAGGAACACCTGAGGGTCGGGCGACATCACGACGTCCACACGCGTGTATTCGCAGTTGATGCGGATAGGTTCCGGCGCGGCCGACAAGTAGTAAGTCGTGGGTTGGCCTTTCTTTTCGGAGCCGTATTTCGGGTTGGCCTTGATGTCCCAGCCCAGCAGTTCGAACAAGGTCATCGCCAAGTTCTTGCCCGTGGTCACCGCACCCCAGCCGCCGATGGAGTGCATACGCACGGCGATGGCGCCTTTGGGTAACAGGTTGGGGTTCTCGGTGCCGCGCAGCGCCATGCCCTTGATGCCGGGGTAGGCCGCTTGCAACTCTTGTTGGCGTATCTCTTGTTTCGGATTGGCGGATTCGTCGCGCACGAAATCGACGGACAGGTAGTAGAACTTGCGGCGGGTCGCGCCCGGCAACATGTTCTCGACAGCGGCGATCAAGCCCTCGGGTTGCAGGTCGCGTGAACCCAGACCGTAGCAGCCGGAGTACAAGGTCGGCATGTCTTTGGCGTGTTCGTATTTTGCGTAGTCTGCATAGCATTCTTCACGTGCGTTCTCGGCGCATTTTGAAATGGTCGAGCGCACTTCGCGCATCAGCGGCAGATCTTCCGACAGTGGTTGGTCGGTACGTTCCAATACGGCCACGCCCTTCTTGCCTTTGAGTACGTGACCCAACAGGTCGCCGGGGAAGGGGCGATACATGGTGATGTTGACCACGCCGACTTTGATCTTGCGGTTGTCGCGCAACCAGTCCGCTACGGCGGCGGCCTGCACCGTCATGCTGCCCTGGCCGAGGATGAGGTAGTCGGCATCGTCGCAGCGATAGGTGTCGATGCGGTTGTAGTCGCGACCCGTCAACGCTTTGAACTCTGCAGCGCATTGGTCGAATAGCGCGGGAATATGTTCAAAGAAGTAGGGGCGTTGAGCGGCGACTGCTTGCATGTAGGCATCTTGGTTCTGTACCACGCCGGTCTGCATCGGATTGTCCACGTCCCAAGTCATGGGCACGCGGCGACGCTTCGGTCCGTACAACATTTTCTGTGCAGGCGTGGGCGTGTCGATGATGTCATCCGCATCGCCCAGAAACTCGGCAATCAGTTCACGCTCCGGCACCAACATCGGTTCGATCAAGTGGGTGGTGAGGAATCCGTCCTGCGCCACCATCGCGGGCGTCAGTGCCAGCTCGGCGGTCTTGCGCGCGATCATGTTGAGGTCGGCCGCGCCTTGGCCGTTCTTGGCGAACACCTGGATGAAGCCGGTGTCGTCGGCGCAGTGGTAGTCGTCATGCGCGCAGTGCACATTGAGGGAGGTCTTGGTGATGGCGCGGCAGCCCAGGTTCAGCACATAAGGCAGGCGCTTGCCGACGGCGGCGTACAAGGACTCGTGCATGAAAGCCAAGCCCTGCGAGGAGGTGAAGTTCACTGCACGGATACCCGTCATGGAGAGACCGGCGGTGACACCTGCGGCAGCATGTTCCGATTCCGGCTCGACGAAGATGAGGGGTTTGCCTGCCGTGTTCAGATGGCCTTTGGCGACTTCCTCGGCCCAATATTCACCCATCTGAGTGGACGGCGTGATGGGGTAGGCGCCTGCACCCTGTGAGGCTTCGCGCTCCACCATGATGACGGCGGTGTTGCCGTCGATGGCATCGCGCACACCGGGGTATTTGTACTGCGTCTTCGCCGCATCAGCATCCGTTGCAGTTCCAAGGAATTTGAATTGTTTTAGTTTGTTTAACATGATCTCTCCTTAACGGGGGGCTTCTACGCCTCAGCGATAACAGGTAACGGTTCGATGCGGATGATCTTCTTGGCGGATTTGCCTTTGCTGATGTTGCTTCCTTCCATCCACACGATGGCCCCTGTGGGACAACGCTCGATGGCTGCACGCTGTGCAGAATCGTTCTTGCTGTAATCGATGACGGCGAGTTTGTTCTTGATGCTGATGAGGCCGGGCGCGGCGTCTACCACGCAACGCTCGCAGGCGGTGCAAGCCACTTCGCAGGCGGCTTCGGCGATGTCGCCCTCTGATTCGTTGCAGCAGGCCAGCCACAGTTTGTGCGATTCGACTTGCAGGGAGAACAGGCCTTTGGGGCATACATCCACACAGTCGCCACAGGCGGTGCATTTGGCGGCATCCACCACGGGCAGGCTGAATCTGTCCATGGTGATGGCATCGAAGTCGCACACGTCGGCGCAGTCACCGATGCCGAGGCAGCCCCAAGTGCAGCTCTTGCCTCCTCCCGCGACGGCGGCGGCGGCGCAGGAATTAAGACCGTCGTAGTGCGCGCGCATCTTGGCGACGTGTCTGCCGCCGGCGCAGGCCAGCCGAGCGATGCGTTTCTCGACATCGCCCATAGAGATGCCCAGCATCTCGGCGATGGATAGATTCTGTGCGGGAGGATTGACGGTGCAGCGGGCGGGCTCGATGGAACCGTTGACGACTTGTTCGGCGAAGTTGCGACAACCCGCCGTGCCGCATGCGCCACAATTGGAATGCGGCAACATCTCTTCCACTTCATCGATGCGGGGATCTTCGAACACATACAGGCGTTTGCTGGCGACGGCCAGAAACAGCGCCAGCAGGACGCCAAGTCCGGCCATGAACGCAAAAGCAAAAAGAATGTTGTGCAGTGTTCCCATGCTGCTCCCCGGTTGCAACGCTTGATGCCAACGGACTACTTATGTAGTTTTTTATTTTTTGCTTTTTTGTCTTGCGGCAAGATTATTAAAGTTACTATCATTTGGGCAATCAATAATTTCAATTTTCATTATTGATATTCCGAATAATGGGGGCGGTGATGCCGACAGACAAACAGTCGTACTACAAGAACAATCGCTTAAAACAGATACGCGCCTTCTGCCAAGTGGTGCGCAGCGGCAGCGTCACTTTGGCCGCGCAGAAACTGTTCCTGAGCCAACCTTCCATCACCCTGCAGATACAGGCACTTGAGCGTGAGTTGAAAACTACCTTGTTCGAGCGCCGAGGGCCGACCATGCGACTCACGCCCGATGGGGAAGCACTCTACGCCTTAGCCGAGCCGTTGGTGCAGGGTGTCGATGGATTGAACGCCAATTTCGCCGCCCAACATGGGCGTCTGGAATCGGGCGAGCTAAACATCGGCGCGGGCGAGTCGACCATCCTCTATATCTTGCCCGAGGTGGTGAGCCGCTTCTCCAAAGCGTATCCGGGTATCCATCTGCGTCTGTACAACGTGACGGGGCGCGACGGGCTCAAGATGCTGAAGTCGGATGAGATCGACTTCGCTGTCGGTTCGATGCTGGATGTGCCGGATGACATCACCTACCAACCGCTGGTTACCTTTGACCCCGTGTTGATCGCGCCCAAAGGTCACCCCCTGACCAAGAAAAAGAAGCTTACCTTGGAGGATGTCAGCCAGTACGGTCTGATCCTGCCGCCACGCCATCTTTCCACGTGGGGGATGGTCAAGTACGTGTTCCAGCAGAACAATCTGTCCTTTAAGGTCACGCTTGAAGCAGGCGGTTGGGAGGTCATCAAGAAGTATGTCGAACTGGGCATGGGCATCTCCATCGTGACCGATATCTGTCTGACCGGACAGGAGAAACTGGTTTCCATTCCGCTGTCGCAATATTTCCCGCAGCGCGGTTACGGCTTGGTGTTGCGCAAGGGTAAATTCATGTCGCCGCAGGCCAATCGCTTCGTCGAGATGCTGGTCGAGACGTATCGAGAGAATGCTCTTCCAACCTGAGACAAGAAACACACTTCCGACCGATTCAGTCGCTTGACTTAATCAAGCGACTGAAATATCTTGCCTGCCCGTTTCAAGTTTCGAGGCAAGCGTGATCGCAAAACAAAGTCTGTGCTGCCCATTGATGCAGATGGCGCAACGTATGTTGGGGCATCAACCCACTTCACAGGAAGAGACGCGCTGGCGCGTGCTGCAAGCAGCTACGGAGGTGTTCGCCGAGGTCGGCTATCACGCGGCGACCACGCGCGAGATTTGCCGCCGCGCCGAGGTCAACCTCGCTTCCATCCACTATCACTTCGGCGATAAGGCGGAGCTGTATCGCGAAGTGTTCCGTTTGCCTTTTCTGAGCGAGTGCAATTCATTCGCGGCGCTCGATATGAAGCAGGCCTCACTAAAAGAAGCCTTGCACTCTTTCTACAGTTGGCTGTTTCCCGTTTCCGCCGAGGAAGACCCGATGCTGCAACTCTTCTTGCGTTTGCATTCGCGCGAGGAAGCCGAGCCCAGCGGTGTGCTGGGTGACGCACTGACCAAGTCTTTCCAGCCCAATCATCAACAGATGCAAGCTTTGTTGTGCCGCGAGTTCGGTTTGAAGAAGCCCGATCTTGAGGTGGACAGATTGACCTTCTGTCTGGCAGGCCTGGCAACGGTCTACTTTCATGGTGGGCGCGGAGCGGTAGAGGAGTTCGCGCCACATCTGGTCAAAGGAAAAAAAGCGCGCGAGACGATGGTGAACAGGTTGGTGGAGTATGCGATGGCTCTCATCGAGGCGGAACAGAAGCAGCGCGTACCACGCGCGAAGAAGTGACCGCAGTACGAAGTAACGAATCAAAGACAGGACGATGAATATGAACGTAATCAAGAACAAGAAATGGATCATTGGCGGCTTAGTGGTGAGTGCATTTGCCGTTGTGGGGCTCGTTAGCATGTCGGGTGCCAGTGTGGCGGAAGAAGCCAAGACCCCTGCAACGGGTCGTCCCGCACTGACCGTAACGACGACGACGCTGCGTCAAGACAAATGGGCGCGTTCATTGACTGCGAACGGCAGCATCCTGCCGTGGCAGGAAGCCATCATCAGCGCACAGGTGCAGGGACTGCGCATCGCCGAAGTAAAGGTGAGCATCGGTGACCATGTGCAGCAAGGTGACGTGTTGGTGACTTTGGACAACTTCACAAGGTCAGTCGATGATGCTACTGACCGAGCCACACAAGGCCGCATCGTGGCGCCTGATTCGGGCGTCATCTCGGCGGCGAACGCCAATGTGGGTTCGATGTTGCAGCCAGGCGCGGAGTTGTTCCGCCTTATTCGCAAGAGTCGCTTGGAATGGCGTGCCGATCTGACGGCGGACGAACTGATGTTGATGCGCAAAGGTATGACGGCGGAAGTGACGGTCGGTGAAGGCCGCGTCATCAAAGGTGTGGTGCGTGCGATCTCGCCTTCGGTGAATCCGCAGACCCGTTACGGCTATGCGTTGGTCACCCTGCCGAACAGCTCTGGTGTCATCGCGGGTGCTTACGCGCGCGGGATCATCGACATCAGTGGAGGCAAGAGGACGCTTGCCACTTTGCCGCAATCTGCCGTGATGCAACGCGGCAGCAAGACCTACGTACTGCACATCGGCCCGGATAATCGTGTGAACGAACACACTGTTATCATCGGTCAGCGTGTCGGTGATCGTGTCGAGATCAAGCAAGGTCTCAAGGCGAATGAGCCCGTGGTCGAGAGCGGCGGTGCCTTCTTGACCGAAGGCGATGTAGTGCAAGTGGTGAAAGGCTAAGCATGAACGTTTCATCTTGGTCGATTCGTAACCCCATTCCCGCAGTGCTCGGTTTCGCACTGCTGACCATCATGG
Source organism: Gallionella sp. (assembly GCA_029850565.1). Taxonomy (GTDB): domain Bacteria; phylum Pseudomonadota; class Gammaproteobacteria; order Burkholderiales; family Gallionellaceae; genus Sideroxyarcus. The sequence continues at coordinate 10,581 of JARCRR010000002.1, forward strand.
GTGTCATGGCGTTCAAAGCCATGAAGATTCAATTATTCCCGGATATCGATCTGCCGATGATCACGGTGACCGCTTCCATTCCAGGCGCTTCCCCGGATCAGATGGAAGTGGAAGTGGCGCGTAAGATTGAGAATGCACTCGCCAGCGCTCAAGGTTTGAAGCACCTCTATACGCAAGTAAAAGATGGGACGGCCGTCATCTCGGCCGAGTTCCGGTTGGAGCGGGATTCACGCCAAGCCTTGGAAGACGTGCGTTCTACCGTGTCGCGTATCCGCGGTGATCTGCCGCGCGAGATGCTCGATCCGACCATCAACAAAGTCGAGATGAGCGGCAAACCTATCCTGACCTACACGATTGCTTCTCCCAATATGAGCGAGGAGCAGTTGTCGTGGTTCGTGGATAACAACATCTCGAAACTGTTGCTTGGGGTCAAAGGTGTGAGCGCAGTCAACCGTGTTGGCGGTGTGACACGACAGGTGCGAGTCGAACTCGATCCGACCAAGATGTTGGCACTCAATCTGACGGCATCAGAGATATCGTCGCAATTGCGCCAAATACAACAGGAGGCACCGGGTGGGCGCACCGATCTGGGGGGGATGGAACAATCCGTGCGTACCGTGGCGACTGTGCAGACTGCCGAGCAATTGGGACAGATGGAATTGGCGATGCGTGACGGTCGGCGCATCCGTCTTGACCAAGTGGCGAATGTCAGCGACTCGATTGCGGAACGTCGTTCGGCTGCTTTGCATAACGGCAAACCTGTCGTCGGGTTCGAGATCATCCGTTCGCTGGGCGCAGGCGATGTGGCTGTAGCGGCAGGTGTGACGGCGGCGCTTGCGGATTTTCAGAAAGACCATCCCGAGATCACCACCGAAAAGGTGTTTACCATGGTCGATACGGTCTATCAGGCTTACCAAGGCTCGATGGAGATGATCTTCGAGGGCTCTGTCCTCGCCGTGATCGTGGTGATCTTCTTCCTGCGTAATGCGCGCGCGACTATCGTTGCGGCGACTGCCTTACCGTTGGCGATCATCCCAACTTTCGCGTTGATGTACTTGTTCGGTTTCACCATCAATATGGTGACTTTGCTTGCTTTGTCATTGGTGGTCGGGGTGCTGGTGGACGATGCCATCGTCGAGATCGAGAACATCATGCGCCATCTGGAGATGGGCAAGACACCTTATCAGGCCGCGATGGAGGCGGCAGACGAGATCGGTATGGCGGTGATAGCGACCACTTTCACTTTGGTCGCCGTATTCCTGCCAACCGCGTTCATGAGCGGTATTCCGGGGCGATTCTTCGTGCAGTTCGGCTGGACAGCGGCGGTGGCGGTGCTGTTCTCGTTGGTCGTTGCACGCTTGTTGACACCGATGTTCTCCGCCTACTTTTTGCAACCCCGAATCGCACACGACACGCCAGGTTGGATCAACATCTATCTTAAGTGGGCGCAGTGGTGCTTGCACAATCGCAAGACGACGTTAGTTGCCACGGCGGTGTTCTTCTTCGGATCATTCGGATTGGCGGGGACATTGGAGACGGCGTTCCAGCCCAAAGACAATCAATCGCAGACACAGGTGACCATTACCTTGCCGCCCGGCAGCAAGTTCGAGCAGACCTATGCCATGGCTGAGCGTGCGCGTCAGATCGTCGAGCGCAATCCCAATGTGATACTTGTCTACACGGCTATCGGTGGCGGTGCCTCGGGCGGAAATGCATTCGAGCCGACTGGCGCAGCGGAAGCGCGCAAAGCCACGCTGTCGATCCAACTCAAAGAGCGTGATGAGCGTCCCAAGAAACAGTTGATCGAGATGGAACTGCGCGACTCGTTGATGGAGTTGCCCGGCGTGCGCACCAAAGTCGGCTTGGGATCGGCATCGGACAAATACCAATTGGTATTGACCAGCGAGAACGGGAAACTGTTGAACGAGGTTGCGCTCAACGTCGGGCAGGAGTTGCGCACCATCCCCGGCATCGGCAACGTGGTGTCCAATTCCAGCATCTTGCGTCCCGAAGTGGTGGTGCGTCCCGACTTCGCCAAAGCGGCAGACCTTGGGGTGACCTCGGCTGCCATCGCGGAGACTTTGCGCGTGGCCACCAATGGCGATTACGACCAAGCATTGGCAAAGCTCAATCTGCCGGAACGGCAACTGCCTATCGTGGTTAAGTTGCAGGACGATTCGCGCCAGAACATCGACTTGTTGTCTCGCCTTGTGGTGCCCGGTTCGCACGGGCCGGTGATGTTGGGCAACGTGGCGACGTTGAGTATCGAGAGTGGTCCCGCGCAGATCGATCGCTATGACCGTCAACGCAACATCACCTTCGATGTGGAGTTGGCCGGCCAACCGATGGGCAAGGTGCAAGCCGCGGCACTTGCCCTTCCCTCTATAAAGAACATGCCGGACGGGGTGCGTATCGCGCCTATCGGGGATGCGGAAGCGATGAAGGAGCTGTTCGATAGCTTCAGCTTGGCGATGTTCACGGGGGTGATGTGTATCTACATCGTATTGGTGCTGCTGTTCAGGGATTTCATGCAACCCGCCACCATCCTGTGGGCGCTCATCTTGTCCATCCCGGGTGCGTTCCTTGCGCTGTTCTTGACTCGCAGTGCGATCTCCATGCCATCGATGATCGGCATCATCATGCTGATGGGTATCGCTACCAAGAACTCCATCTTGCTGGTGGAATACGCCATCGTGTCGCGCCGGGATCGGGGTATGAATCGCGCCGAGGCTTTGCTGGATGCGTGCAAGAAGCGTGTGCGTCCAATCGTGATGACGACCTTGGCGATGGCGGCAGGCATGATGCCGGTGGCGATGGATATGGGCTTGGGTGATGGTAGCTTCCGTTCGCCGATGGCTATCGTGGTGATAGGCGGGCTGATCACCTCGACCTTCCTCAGTCTCTTGGTGATCCCGGTCGTGTACACCTATGTGGACGATTGGATCGTCTGGCTGCGTAGCAAGGTCAATAAGTTGCGGGGCGTGACGGCAGAGCAGGTAAGTTGAGTTTTGGGGAATACGGCGGTTGAGGCGATTCAGGGGTGTTGCTATACTGCCCCGAGTCGAATCAGCCTACGATGCAAACAGGAACAAGGAGAACAGAGATGAACTTGGAACAAGCGCGCTTCAATATGATCGAGCAACAGATCCGCCCATGGGATGTGCTCGACCCCAAAGTGCTGGACCTGTTGAAAGTGGTGCGACGTGAACAATTCGTTCCTGCGGAAAGTAAAGTACTTGCCTTTGTCGATGTCGATATTCCCTTGGGGCATGGTGTGGCCATGTGGCAACCGAAGATCGAAGCACGTGCATTGCAGGCGCTGAACCTGCAACCGACCGACAGCGTTCTGGAAGTGGGTACCGG
>JARCRR010000003.1 GCA_029850565.1 Gallionella sp.
CTCGTCCAGCAGCAGCACGCAATGCGGCTGCTTGCTGATGGCTTCGGTGAGCAGGCCGCCCTGGTCGAAGCCGACATAGCCGGGCGGTGCACCGATCAGGCGCGATACGGCATGGCGTTCCATATATTCGGACATATCGAAGCGATGCAGCGGCATGCCCATGCTGTAGGCGAGTTGGCGCGCCACTTCGGTCTTGCCGACGCCGGTGGGGCCGGAGAACAGGAAACTGCCGATGGGTTTCTGCGGATTGCCCAAGCCGCTGCGCGACATCTTGATGGCACGTGCCAGCGCATCGATGGCTTTGTCCTGGCCGAACACGGTGGCTTTCAGATCGCGGTCCAGGTTCTTCAGCGCGTTGCGGTCGTCGTGCGACACGGTGCGTGTCGGGATGCGCGCGATCTTGGCGATGATCTCTTCGATCTCGTGTTTGCCTACGACTTTCTTTTGTTTGGACTTGGGCAGGATGCGTTGCGCTGCCCCCGCTTCGTCCAGCACGTCGATAGCCTTGTCCGGCAGATGGCGGTCATTGATGAAGCGCGAGGACAACTCTGCGGCGCTCGTGAGCGCGGCGGCGCTGTACTTGATACTGTGATGCTCTTCGAAACGCGACTTCAGGCCTTTCAGTATTTCGATTGTCTGCTCGACAGAAGGCTCGGGCACGTCGATCTTCTGGAAGCGGCGGGATAGGGCTGAGTCCTTTTCGAAAATGCCGCGATATTCCTGATAAGTGGTCGCACCTATGCACTTCAATGCGCCGCTCGATAATGCAGGCTTGAGCAGGTTGGAGGCATCCATGGTGCCGCCGGATGCAGCACCTGCGCCGATTAGGGTGTGGATCTCGTCGATGAACAACACCGCGTTCGGCGCATCCTTCAATTCTTTCAGTACCGCTTTCAAGCGCTGCTCGAAGTCGCCGCGATACTTGGTGCCGGCCAGCAACGAACCCATATCCAGTGCGTAGACTTGTGCTTCCTTCAGAATGTCGGGTACTTCTCCCTCGGTGATGCGGCGCGCCAAGCCTTCCGCGATGGCAGTCTTGCCCACGCCCGCTTCACCCACCAACAGCGGGTTGTTCTTGCGGCGGCGGCACAGTGTCTGGATGACGCGCTCCAGTTCCAGCTCACGCCCGATCAGCGGGTCGACCTTGCCTGCCAAAGCGTGTGCATTCAGATCGAGGGTGTAATTCGAGAGCGCACTTTCTTTGCTGGTCTCTTGCTCGGCATCCGTTTCATTCGGTGTCTTTTGTGTGTTGGGCTGAACATCGGCCGTCTTGTTGATGCCGTGCGCGATGTAGTTCACCACGTCGAGGCGCGTGATGGCGCGTTGGTTGAGGAAATACACCGCATGTGATTCCTTCTCGCCAAACATGGCGACCAGGATGTTCGCCCCCGTCACTTCTTTTTTATTGGTGGATTGCACATGCAAGATGGCGCGTTGGATCACGCGCTGAAAACCTACGGTGGGTTGTGTGTCCACTTCGCCCGTTCCGGGCACGACAGGAGTGTGTGTCTCGATGTGTTGCGACAATACGGCACGCAACTCCTCAATGTCTGCACCGCAGGCGCGTAACACATGGGATGCGGAAGGGTTGTCCAGCATCGCCAGAAGCAGATGCTCCACGGTGATGAACTCATGGCGCTTATGTCGTGCTTCAACAAAGGCGAGGTGTAAGCTGACTTCCAGTTCTTGCGCGATCATTTAGTTTTCCTCCATGTGGCATTTCAACGGATGCCCATGCTGTGTTGCATAGCCGATGACCTGATTCACTTTTGTTTCAGCGATGTCTTTAGGATACACGCCGCACACCGCCGAGCCATCGTTGTGTACTTTGAGCATGACTTGTGTCGCTTGTTCCGTCGTCATACTGAAGAATGTCCTCAATACCTCGATCACGAATTCCATCGTGGTGTAATCATCGTTCAGTAGCAGCACCTTGTACAGCTTTGGTGGTTTTGTCTTGCCGCGTTCGAGTAATGAAACGTTTTCTTGCTTGGTTGCCATCGGAGTCATTGTCACATTGAGTTCAGTTGCATATTTGACGATTAACGCCCCTTTTTCAACCCTGTTTTGAAAATAGTTGAAATAAACGCTTGACGTTGTCAGTTATCGTGGGTTAAAAAGCGTCCGGGTGTTTGAATCAAAGTATCTGCAGTACTGGTTTTGCCATGTGCGGTCTTGGGTTTCAAACAATTCAGCGGGTGCCCTCCCGTATTTTTGTAAGGAAGTAATAGCATGGCAAACGGTACAGTTAAATGGTTCAACGATGCAAAAGGTTTCGGCTTCATCACTCCAGATGATGGCAGCGAAGACCTGTTCGCGCATTTCTCCGCAATCAACATGAGCGGCTTCAAGTCTCTCAAAGAAGGCCAAAAAGTGACTTTCGACATCGTTCAAGGTCCTAAAGGCAAGCAAGCTTCCAACATCCAAGCTCCTTAATCGGTTCTTGAGTTGAGCAAAAAGCCCGCCACGAAAGTGGCGGGCTTTTTGTTTTGTGCTGACTAAACTCAGATTGCTTTTAGTGCGGCATTGAACGTCACGCTTGGACGCATCGCTTTCGATGTCTTGTCGAAATCCGGGTGGTAGTACCCCCCCATGTCCACCGGTTTGCCCTGTGCGGCGATTAGTTCCGCATTGATCTTCGCTTCGTTCTCAGTCAGGGCCTTTGCCAGTGGTGCGAAACGGGCCTGCACTTCCTTGTCTTTGTTCTGTGCGGCGAGTGCTTGCGCCCAGTACAGTGCTAGGTAGAAGTGGCTGCCGCGATTATCGATCTCACCGACCTTGCGGGCAGGCGAACGGTTGTTTTCCAATATTTTCGCGTTCGCTTGGTCTAGCGTATCCGCCAACACCTGTGCCTTGGCGTTGTTGAATTTCTGC
>JARCRR010000004.1 GCA_029850565.1 Gallionella sp.
TGTTCTTGGGTGATGCGGCCAAGTTCTATCAGCTTGGTTTTGTCCAATTTGCCGATGCGAAGTTGTACGACTACAGGTTGCGGATGACTTTGCCGCACACATCCGATGATCGTATCGTCATACTCGATATCGACGAAAAGAGTCTTAAACAAGAAGGCCGCTGGCCGTGGGGGCGAGATAAACTTGCCACGTTGATGGACGAGTTGTTCGACCATTATGGGGTCGCTGCGGTTGGTTTCGACGTCGTTTTTGCAGAAAAAGACACCAGTTCCGGTTTGAATATCTTGCAAGAGTTGGGGCGCAAGCAATTCAAGGACGTAGCTCAATTTCAATCTATATTGAGTCAGGTCAAGCCAGCTCTAGAATACGATGCCTTGTTTGCCGGTAAGTTGAAGCAGCGCAATGTCGTATTGGGGTATTACTTCAGTAACAGTGAGAATGGGAAAGCTGTCAGCAAGTCTGGTGCGTTACCACAGCCGGTTTTTTCAGCCGGTTCCTTCAAAAATCGTCCCGTAGACTTTATCAAATGGGACAGTTACGGCGCGAACTTGCCTGAATTGCAAGCGGGTGCTGCAACAGCCGGTCATTTCAATCCTGTGGTGGACTTCGATGGTGTGGTGCGTCGCATCCCCATGATCGTTGAACACGATGGTGCCTATTATGAGTCACTATCATTGGCGCTTGTTCGTACTGTGTTGGGTTCTCCGGCATTGACACCCGGATTCGCCTCCGGACAAAGCAATGATTACGGCGGGTTGGAATGGTTGGCGCTAGAGTCGGCACAAGGTGATTTGACCATTCCGGTGGACGGGCAAGTCAGCGCGTTGATCCCCTATCGCGGGGCGCGCGGCACGTTCCACTATGTCTCGGCCACCGACGTGTTGCGGGGATCACTACCCGTTACCGATCTCCAGAATAAGATCGTGCTGGTGGGAACGACCGCGCCAGGCTTGATGGATATGCGTACTACGCCAGTCGGTGAGGTCTATCCGGGAGTGGAAGTGCATGCCAACATGATCAGCGGCATACTCAACCAAGAGGTCAAACAAAGTCCTCCTTATGTATTGGGCGCGAACGTTGTACTCTTGTTGCTCATCGGTGTCTTCATGAGCATCATCCTGCCCCTTTTGAGTCCGGTCCGTAGCATGTTGGTCACCTTGGGGGTGATCACAGCGGACGTTGTGCTGAATAGATATATGTGGGAATACGGTGATGTCGCACTCCCATTGGCGGGCGCTATCCTTATGATTCTCACCTTGTTCGCTTTAGATATGTCGTTTGGATATTTTGTGGAGTCGCGTGCCAAACGACAGATCACGGGTTTGTTCGGGCAATATGTGCCGAGTGAGCTGGTGGACGAAATGGCCAAGCATCCCGAGAGCGTTTCGATGGAGGGAGACAGTCGCGAGATGACCATCTTGTTCTCTGATGTGCGAGGGTTTACCTCAATCTCCGAAGGTTTGGACCCCAAAGAGCTGTCTGACTTGATGAATGAATTCCTCACGCCGTTATCACGCATCATCTATAAGCAGCGCGGTACCATCGATAAATACATGGGAGATTGCATCATGGCATTCTGGGGCGCTCCTTTGGCGGACGAGCGTCATGCCTACCATGCGATCCTCGCAGGCCTTGAAATGCAGCGTACTTTGAATGCATTGCAACCCCATTTCAAAGAGCGCGGTTGGCCTGAGATACATATCGGCGTGGGTATCAACACAGGACGTGTCAGTGTGGGTAACATGGGATCGGAAGTGCGTGTGGCATATACAGTGATGGGAGATGCGGTGAATCTCGCGTCGCGGTTGGAAGGTATCACCAAGGAATACGGTGCGCAGGTGCTGGTCGGAGAGAGTACCAAACAAGTTGTACCTGAATTCGTCTATCGTGAAGTAGACTTGGTCAGGGTCAAGGGTAAAGTACAACCGGTGGCGATCTTCGAACCGATCGGCTTGCACGACGAAGTGAGCAAGGATGAGCTGGAAGAGCTGAAGCTTTTCAACCAGGCTGTACGTTTGTATCGCAAGCAGGATTGGGATAAAGCAGAGATGCAATTGCTAAGTTTGCGCAACATGTCACCGGAATCGAAACTCTATCAGGTGTATGCGGAACGGGTCGCCTATTTCCGCAAAGAGCCTCCCGGTGAAGAGTGGGACGGTGTTTTTACGTTCAAAACCAAGTGAGTGAATGCCGATGAAGCTAAGAGTGCTTGGATGCAGTGGAGGGATAGGCGGAAATTTCCGCACGACCTCGCTTTTGCTTGATCACGATATTCTTATCGATGCGGGTACCGGATTGGGCGATCTAAGCTTGGCCGAGATGAGTCAAATCGATCACATCTTCATCACACACTCCCATCTGGACCACATTGCATGTCTCCCTTTGCTGGTCGATAGCGTAGGATTCATGCGCGACAAATCTTTGCTGATACATGCCACAGCCGAGACATTGGCGATCTTGCAAAGACATATTTTCAACTGGGAGACCTGGCCGGATTTTTCAGTCATTCCCAATACGCATCAACCAGTGATGCAATACGAAGAAATACGATTGGGTGAGGCAGTCGAAGTAGGGGGGCGCAAGCTGACTCCTTTGCCTGTCAATCATGTTGTACCGGCGGTGGGTTTCAAAATAGACAGTGGCGAAGCTTGTTTGGTGTTCAGTGGAGACACAACTACGTGTGATGCGTTTTGGCATGCTGTAAATGGCATCCAGAACCTAAGATATCTCATTGTGGAAACTGCTTTCTCGGATGCTGAAAAAGAATTAGCCGTTCTCTCCAAACACCTGTGCCCAAGTTTGCTAGAGGAAGAACTGGCAAAATTAAAATCGCATCCGGAGATATTCATAACACACTTGAAACCGGGCGAAGTTGAATTGACGATGAAGCAGATTGCAGAACGGATGACCAAGCATTCCCCGTTGATTCTGCAAAACGGACAAGAGTTCGAATTCTAAATTGGAACTTCTATGAATGAAATGATCGATATCAGAGTACTCGCTGCGCTGGAGCCCATCTCCACATTCAGCCCGGCTCGCCTAAGAGAACTTCTGGACTACTGTCACGTTGAGACTTTACAGCCGGGGCAGGATCCATTCGCAGATCATTCTATGCAAGGTCAATCAGTCTACTTGGTGCGCGGAGAACTGGAATTGGTCTATGAGGACGGAAATCATGTTGTGATCCGTGCAGATTCGGAATGGGCGAGACATCCGATTGGCAAGCGCCAACCCGATATTCGTTCCGCGAAGGCATTGAACAGGGCACAGTTGTTGAGGGTGGACGACGACTTGCTGGATCGCATGGTGACTTGGGATCAATTTGCCCATCACGATGACATCAAGCCGCAGATCGACAAAGAAGGTTCGGAGGCGGCTGTTCGCAGACTCCTCAATTCAGGTATGTTCAGCGCAGAAAATCTGAATCACGGACCCTTCGCGCACCTTCCTCCGGCTAACATCGGAAAATTACTCAGCCGGGTTGAAGCCATCGCAGTATGGGAGAAAGATGCCATCATTCGAGAAGGTGAAGAGGGTGACTACTATTACTTGATCGAAAGTGGGCGTGCTCAGGTGACACGCCTGGTCGGTGGCGTCAATCTGGTATTGGCGGAATTAAAAGCGGGTGATGTTTTTGGTGAGGAGGCACTAATCTCCGAAACCAAACGCAATGCAACGGTGACGATGAAGAGCAACGGGGTATTGTTGCGATTGAAGAAGCAAGACTTCCTCGAATTGATGAAAGAGCCTTTGTTGCACCGCATCAGTTTTGAAGAAGCCAAGAAAAAAGTCGCTCAGGGTGCGGTATGGTTGGATGTGCGGCATCCACCGGAATATCGTTATGACAAATTGGCCGGGGCGATCAACGTGCCGTTGAATGACATCCGTAACGCGATCGGTGTACTTAATAAATCCACCTCTTATATCGCTTACTGTCAGAGTGGCAGGCGTAGTGCCGCTGCCGCTTTCATCCTGGCGCAGGCGGGATATGACGTATATGTGCTGGAAAACGGCTTGTGGTCTGTGTCCAAGGGGCGACAACAGTGATGGCGGGAGAAGCAATGAGTAATCCGGTGCAGGGCAGTGCGAGTGAAATGGGCATCAGATTGGAATTCACCAAGAATCTCAATCATGTCACCAATAAGATCCATGCCACCAGTAACATCGACGAGATCATGTTGGATGTCAGCAAAGACATCTGCGCTTTGTTCAATGCGGATCGCTTGACGATCTATGTGGTTGGCGAAGACAAAGCCTCATTGGTCTCCAAAGTAAAGACAGGGCTGAATTCGTTCAAAGACTTGAAATTACCCATTGCCGAGCAAAGTATCGCGGGTTACGCAGCGTTCAACAAAAAATTGCTGAATCTCAAAGACGTTTACGATGAGAAAGAACTGGCCTCCCATAGCACTACTTTACGTTTCTTGCAGGATGTAGATAAGCGAACCGGTTATCGTACAAAGCAGATGCTGGTCGCACCGATCACCGAGGAAAATGGCGAGTTGGTCGGCGTGATGCAGGTCATCAATAACAAAGCAGGTATGCCTTTCCCCGCAATGGTCGAGGAGGGGGTGAGCGAGTTGGCGCAAACGCTGGCGGTGGCTTTACGCCAACGCCAGCAACAGGCCGTAGGGGTCAAAACAAAATACGATTATCTAGTCTCTGACGCTGTGATGTCTGCCGCCGAGTTTGAGCTGGCAACGCGCACCGCACGACGCAAAGGCGTGGATATCGAAGACGTGTTGCTGGACGAATTCCAAGTCAAAACCGATGCCTTGGGCAAGGCACTTGCAAGTTTCTTCAGTGTTCCTTACGAACCGCACAAAGCGGACCGGATCAAACTGGCCGAACTTCTGCGCAACCTCAAGCGTGAATATGTCGAAAGCAGTCATTGGGTTCCAATCGACGATACGCCAGAGGGGGTGGTGATCCTTACCACCGATCCGGAGCGGATACAGGCCTCACGCGTAGTCAACAACATCTTCCCCAAGAACCGGCTGATCTACAAGGTCTGCACACTGCGCGAATTCAAGGCCACACTGGATCTGTTCTATGGCGGAGGCAGCACCGCATCCAGTGGCGGGGATGTGACAGGCAGCTTCGAAGACCTGGGGTCAATGGATGATCTGCTGACTTCGTTGGGAGGAGAAGAAGAAGAAATCGGCTCGGTAAGCCAGGATGACGTCAGTGCCGCCGCAGACAACGAGCTGGTCAAGCTGGTCAACAAGATCATCGTTGATGCCTACAAGATGGGGGCATCCGATATCCACATCGAACCGATGCCGGGTAAAGGCAAAACCGGGATACGTCTGCGCAAAGACGGTTCGCTGTTGAACTACATCGAAGTGCCTTCGACCTACCGCAATGCCTTGGTTACCCGTCTTAAGATCATGTGTGACTTGGACATCTCCGAGAAGCGCAAACCGCAGGACGGCAAGATCAAGTTCAAAAAATACGGTCCATTGGATATCGAACTGCGTGTGGCGACCATTCCTTCCCAGGGCGGCGTGGAAGATGTGGTGATGCGTATCTTGGCTTCGGGTGATCCCATTCCCTTGGACAACATGGGTTTCTCGGTGCGCAATCTCGATCTGGTCAAAAAGACCGTATCCAAACCCTATGGATTGTTCTTCGTTTGCGGACCGACCGGCTCAGGTAAGACCACTACCTTGCACTCGATCTTGAAACACATCAACACGCCGGACACCAAGATATGGACAGCGGAAGACCCGGTCGAAATCACGCAAAAGGGATTGCGTCAGGTGCAGATCAACAAGAAGGCGGGGCTGGATTTTGCCACCATCATGCGCGCCTTCCTGCGTGCCGATCCGGATGTGATCATGGTCGGTGAAATGCGTGATAAGGAAACTGTTTCTACGGGTATCGAAGCCTCACTTACCGGTCACCTGGTATTCGCCACCTTACATACCAACAGCGCGCCCGAATCCATCATCCGCTTGCTCGATATGGGCATGGACCCGTTCAATTTTGCCGATGCTTTGCTGGGTATCTTGGCGCAACGTCTGGCCAAGCGCTTATGCAAGGATTGCAAAAAGGCGCATATCGCCACGCAGGAAGAGATCAAGGCCTTACTTACCGAATATGCGGGTGAGCTGATGAGTACCGAGACGTGGAAGAAAGACCCCAACACCGCCTTCAAAAACCTCTATGCGGAATGGGTGAAGCTGTTCGGTGACGACAAAGGTCAGATCACGCTATACGAGAAGGTGGGGTGTGAGAAATGTTCAGGTACGGGGTACCGCGGGCGTGTCGGTCTGCATGAACTGCTGATCGGTACCGACCCGGTGAAGAAGGCCATTCAAGAACATGCGCGCGTCGCCGAACTGTTTTCTATCGCGCTTGAAGAAGGTATGCGCACTCTAAAGCAAGACGGTATCGAGAAAGTGTTGGGCGGCGTCACTGACATCCATCAGGTGCGGGCAGTTTGTATCAAATAATATATTCGTATGAACCCGGATAGATAGACATCAAGACAATATGGAGCAAACGCAACGCGCCCAGTTGGAGAATCTGCTTAATCGTTTAAGCGACCTCAACAAGATCGGCGCCTCCTTATCCAGCGAACGGGACATCAATCGTTTGCTCGAAAGCATCCTGAATGCGGCAAAAAAGATCACCAATGCAGATGCGGGTACGCTTTATCTATTGGATCCGGTCAATCAATGGTTGGCTTTTGAGATATTGCACAACGACTCGTTAGGCATACACCTGGGTGGTACTTCAGGAGAGCCCATCCCGTTCTATCCCATTCACCTTTATGTCGATGGAAAACCGAACCATGCGATGGTGGTGAGCCATGCCGCATTGAGCGGCGAGACGATCAATATCCCGGATGCTTACATCGCAGAAGGATTCGACTTTTCGGGGACGAAGAAATTCGATAATAAAACCGGTTATCGCTCACGCTCGTTCTTGGCAGTCCCGATGCGTAATCACGAAAGCGAGATCATCGGCGTATTGCAACTCATCAATGCCATCGACGCCGTTTCGGGTGAAGTCAAACAATTCACCAAAGACGACCAGCAACTATTGGAATCACTCGCTTCGCAAGCGGCCATCGCGATCAGCAATCGCAGACTCATCCAGCAATTGGAAGACCTTTTTGAATCGTTCATCAGCCTGATCAATACGGCTATCGATGACAAATCGCCATACACCGGAGGACACTGTGAACGGGTGCCGGTGCTGACCATGATGTTGGCCGAAGCCGCGAATCGAACCAAGCAAGGCGAACTGCAACATTTCAATCTCACGGACAAAGATCGGTACGAACTTAAAATCGCAGGACTGCTGCACGATTGCGGAAAGATCACCACGCCGGTGCACGTGGTGGACAAAGCTACCAAGTTGCAGACCATCTTCGATCGTATACAACTGATCGACACGCGGTTCGAAGTGCTCAAGCGGGATGCCTATATCGACAAACTGGAAGGGCGTCTGCCTGCCGATCAATATGAAACCCGGTTGCGCCAGCTTGATGAGGATAGGGAATTCTTGCGCCGCTGCAATATCGGTGGCGAGAAGATGAAAGATGAAGATGTTGCACGGGTGTGGAACATCGCAGGCTATCGTTGGGTCGACTTTAAGGGTGAGCCAGCCGATTTCCTGGACGAAGAAGAGCGGGAGAATCTGACGATCCGTGCCGGAACCCTGACGGCAGCGGAACGCCAGATCATCAATCACCACATCGTGGCGACCATCAAGATGTTGGAATCGCTTCCTTGGCCGCGTCACCTAAAGAGCGTGCCGGAATACGCGGGGGGGCATCATGAGCGCATGGACGGCAAGGGTTATCCGAACGGATTGAAACGCGAGCAAATGTCCGTGCAAGCGCGACTGATGGGTATTGCCGATATTTTCGAAGCGCTGACCGCCAAAGACCGCCCGTACAAAGAAGGAAAGACGCTCTCCGAGTCACTGACCATTCTTGGCAGGTTCAAGGAAAACGGACATATCGACCCCGATCTTTTCGATGTATTCATCCGCGAGAAAGTCTATTTGGAATACGCGCGCCGCTTTTTGGCCGCAGAACAGATCGACGAGGTCGATGAATCCACCATTCCCGGTTACACCCCTTGATTAGGCAGAGTGACAAAAATGGTCACTTTGCTGACCTTGGCGGCTAATCGCCAGGCATTTGGACTTGTTCGTGCCGATAGCCAAGGGGGTTTGGAGTTGGCATGCAACTTGCGCCTAAGGAATCGCACACCTCGTGTGTAGCCTGAAAAGGCATCGTTCCATTCAACAAGGAGACTTAATTATGAAACAAATGCAAAAAGGTTTTACGTTGATCGAGTTGATGATCGTGGTCGCGATTATTGGCATTCTGGCTGCTGTAGCGATCCCTGCTTACAGCGATTATACCAAGAAAGCCAAGGCGACTGAGTTGGTGCAAGGTACTGCCGCGCTGAAGACTGCCGTTGAAATCTGTATCGCGGATGAGGCTGTGGCAATCGGCGGCACGCCGACGCTTTGTGCAGGTGGTGCAACTGGTGGTGTTCCGGCCAACGTGGACAGTCTCGCGGCGGGAACGGCGGTAAGCGGCACCAAGGTCATCAAGAGCAAATCGACCTCTGCTGCCGGTCAGATCACTGTTACTGCTACGACAGCATTGCCTGATCCGGCTAATACTGCTCAAGGCGTGACTTATATCTTGACGCCGACGGTTGGCTCTGCAGGTATCAATTGGAACACTTCGGGTACTTGTAAGGACAACAACTGGTGCAAATAAACGGATAAGTTGATGCCGTCACAAAAGCCGGGTTTCCCGGCTTTTGTGTTTTATGGGGTGAGCGAGGATGTAATGGTGAAAAGATCGAGTACGGTGTTTGTGCTGCTATTGCTTTGCGGCGTAGCGGCTTTGTATGGCCAGTTTCTGTGGAATCCAATCGTGTTTGATGACCTGCCGTTCTTTCTGCTGCGAGAGACGGAGCATCAGCCGATAGATGATTATCACTATTCCCTTTTTGAGGTGCGTTCATTGCCTTACGCGACGCTGGCATGGAGCAAGGCGCTGTTCGGTCTCGACATGGTTTACTTTCGCATCGAAAACCTGTTGTTGCATGCGGCGGTTGCCATCGCCCTGTTTTTCTTTTTGTCACGACTCTTCGCTCTGTTGTTGCCTGCCCGTACCAACGAGCAGTTGACTCCAGAGGTGCTGGCGTTTTGCGCGGCGCTACTGTTTGCCCTGCACCCTGTGGCAGTGTATGCAGCGGGATATTTGGTGCAGCGCACTATCTTGATGGCGACGCTGTTCAGTCTGCTGGCGCTGCTGTCGTATCTGCATGGCAGCACCCGCGGCGGCCGCCCGTGGCTGTGGGCGAGTGTGCTGTTTTATTATTTGGCGGTGTTCTCAAAAGAGCACGCCATCATGCTGCCAGCTATCTTGCTGGCTTTGACTGTGTTGTTGCATGAAGACTGGCGCGCGAAACTGAATGAAAAATGGCTGGTCGGTTTGTTTTTTGTTGGCATCGCCCTGTTGGTGCTCGCTGCAAAAAAAGGCTTGTTGGGTACGGCCTATGAGATTTATGCCCCCGATATGCTGGTTGAGGCTCACAGCGATCTTAATTATCCCTTGAGTGTGTTGACACAGACATGGCTGTTTTTCAAATACATCGGGTTGTGGCTGTTCCCGAATCCAAATTGGATGTCGGTGGATATGCGCGAGCCGTTTGCTAATTCGCTGTGGTCGGGCTACCTAGCTGCTTTTTTCGCCTTCCTTATATGGGGTGCGTCGGCGTTCTGGTTGTTGCTTAAACGTGGTCGCCTGGGGTTGCTGGGTTTTGCCTTATTGTTCCCGTGGCTGATGTTTCTGCCGGAATTGTCCACCATTCGCATCCAGGAAAGCTTTGTGTTGTATCGCAGCTATTTGTGGGCCGTGGGCGCGTGCGCAGCGTTGCCGTTGTTGCTGGGCCAGTTGGATAAACGCATGGCAGGCATTGTGGTGGGTGCCATTGCACTGGCGATGTTTCCGATCTCCATGGATCGGCTGGCTTCGTTTTCGCATCCCCTGATATTGTGGGAGGACGCGGTGAAACTGGTGAAAGAAAAACAGGAGTTGCCGGGTGTGTATCGTATCTATTACAACCGTGGAACAGAGTTCATCAAAATTGACGAATACGATGCCGCCATTCGAGATTTGTCCCTATCAACCAAATTGCAGCCTGATTGGCCTTTTGCGTACAATAATTTGGGTGCGGCATTACTCAAGAAGCATGAATGGGCTGAGGCAGTGACGGCATTTACCCAAGCCATCGATATTTCTGAACGCAAGCGGATGGGGCGTAGTGCGAAGCCCTATTTCGCACGAGCGATGGCGTATGAGCAGATGGGGCGTGCCGATTTGGCTCGCGGCGATTACGAACTGATCTGTAAGAATATGAATAAAGGCTGTGAGAAACTCACCAAGTGAATGAAGGAGGAGCAAGTGACATTTGGCGGAGATTCCACGGGGACCTGATTTAAATCACCAGCATCTTGATCCCGATCAGGATCAGAACTACCCCGCCGAATATCTCCGCCTTGTTCTCCAGCCAAGTGCCGCTGCGTTTGCCGATTTCGACACCTAACCAGCTAAAGAAAAAAGTGGTGATGCCGATGATGAGGCAGGCGAGATAGGCGTCGATATCCAGCAGTGTCAGGCTGAATCCCGCCGCCATGGCGTCGATGCTGGTGGCGATGGAGAGCAGGAGCATCACTTTGTGTGTGATGGCGGCGATGTCTTCTTCGATGCCTTCATGCAGTCCCTCATAGATCATCTTGGCGCCGATCAGTGCCAGCAGGCCGAAGGCGATCCAGTGCGCATAGGCATCCACCCATCCCAGTACGCCCCGGCCACCTAGGTAGCCGATGAAGGGCATCAACGCTTGGAACGCGCCGAAGTAGAGTCCGGCTTTCAAGCCCAGTCCTTTGATGTTTCCTTTGGAGCCGAGGCCGATGGAGACGGCAAAGGCATCCATACTGAGTGCGATAGCTAATACGATGACTTCGAACATATTGAGTGGGGGGTGCGTTGAGGTTGATTGGACTAGGCTTGTGCTTCAGTATTTTCGAGGACGATGCTGTCGGGTAGTGCGCTTGGGTGTAAACGTTTCGAGCAGTATTTCATCAGTTCTTCTTCGGTCGCGGCAAGGTTGCGATGCAGGGTGACCACGGCGCGCAAGCGGGCGACGCCTTGTGCGTCTTGTTCCCGTTTGACGCGTGCCAGCGCGATGGCGGGGTGTTCATACAAGGTATCTTCGATCTGTCTGGGGAAGACACGCTGGCCATCGCGCAGCAGCATGTTCTCTTTGCGCTCGATGATGGTGAAGAAGCCGTTCTCATCCATGCTGGCGATATCGCCGGTGGCCAGCCAGCCATCGCGCAACACGCGTGATGTGGCAGTGGCGCTGCGTGCATCGGAACCTGCATATCCCGCGAACACTTGCGGACCACGTACCCATAGTTCACCTACCTGCTCCGGTTCGAGCGAAACCCCACTATCCAGATCGACGATCTTCGCCTCGGTGTCCGGCAGCGGCAGACCAACCACTCCGCTTTGGCGACGCCCAGCCAGCGGCATCGCCAGCACCGCGGGTGATGCCTCAGCCACACCATAGGCTTCGACCAGACGGCCGCGTGTGATCTTTTCGAACATCTCGCGTATCTCCAGCGGCAGCGGCGCGCCGCCTACCGCGCACACACGGATAGAGGCCAGGCCGAAACGCCGCACTCCCGGTGTGTGTGCCAGTTGCTGGATGATGGGCGGCGTGGTGGGGAAATAGGTGGGTTGCAGTTTCTTGATGGTCTTCAACAACAGCGGGATGTTGGTTTCCGGCATCAATATCAAGGTTGCGCCCAGATACACGCCGAGATGCAACAGCCCGGTCAGCCCGTAAGCCAAGGACAACGGTTGTTGCGCAAGGAAGCGTTCCGCGCCGGGGCGCGACTCGGGCAACCAGTGGCGCAGTTGCAGCGCATTCGCAGCGAGATTGCGATGCGTCAGCGGGATGGGCAGGGACGGCCCGCTGCGTCCGTAGGAATAGACGATGGCCGCCACATCATCCACCGACAAAGTCACCTCGGGCGGGAAGTTGCGCCCGCGCGCCAGCACTTGTTTGAATTTGACGTAGCGCCTGTGCAATTTGCTGTTCTGTTTGTCGTTGCGGAACCACGGCAGCCAGTGCCCGTCCTGCACGTTATGCGTCAGCGCAAAGTTCAATTTCTCGCGCCATCCCATGTGGTCCATGCGCGAGGCGAACACCACGCGGCGCAGGCTGGCAGCACGCGTGTCGGACTGCATGTCGGGGCATAGCTTGTCGTAGCGATCCGTGGACGTGATCAGCATCACCGCCTTGGTGTTGGCGATACGGTCGAGCAGGATTTCTTTGTCGGTATGGGCATCGGTCAGAACAGCGACACCGCCCATCTTGAGGATGCCGTAATAGGCGATGATCCAGTTCGGCGTGTTGGGCAGCGCCAGCATCACGTGCTCACCCGGCTTGATGCGCAGTGCCAGCAAGCCGTGCGCAAAGCGGTTCGCCAATCTGTCCATCGTGCGCCAGTCCAACTTGCCGCCGAAATAATCCACGGCGGGTGTCTTGGCGAAACGCCGTGCGGTGGCTTCGAGCAGACGGGGCAGGGCGACAGTGGGTTGTTTGATGCGGTAGGGCGTGCGCGTGTCGTAGAACTTGAGCCAGGGGCGCTCGGCTTCCAACGCTTTGAGGGCGGCTCGTCTTTGTGTCTTCTTGCGCGTCTTGTGTTCTATCAACGTGAGCGGGTCTATCTGTGCTTGCAGGAAGCGTTCGATGCTGCGGTTCACCGCATCCGGTCGTTCTACCATGACCTGGTGTGCCGATACCTGGATCACCACTTCTTCCACATCGGGGATCAGCTTGGCGACCTCCTTGTATGAAGTCTGCGAGAACAGGATGTCGCGCTGGCCGAGGATCACCATGGTCGGCGTGCGGATGTTCTTCAGATACTCGGTGCCGTCCCACACCGCCAAGCCGTTCCTGTTCTGCAAGTACACCACATGTGCCGGAGGATAGATGCGTGCCGCGTTGAAGCCGACGTAGGGCAGGATGTTGCGTATCCTGGTCAGAATGGCGGGCGGGATGCGCAACACCATGCGCCCCGCGAGACGAAGCTTGAAGCGCGCCGCGGAAGAGATGATGACCAGCGCGCTGATGCGCTCGGCATGCTGTTGCAAGTACATGGCAGACACGGCGCCGCCGAAGGAATGGCAGACCAGAATGAATTGCTGCGGCACTTGCAGCACGTCGAGCGCCGCTTCCATGTCCGCCACCAACTCCGGCACATCGTAACGCGCCCCATCCGCTTCGGTGGGCGCATCGGTGTAACCGTGCCCGCGCATATCAAGCGCGATCACCCGATAATCCGCCTGAAAATGCTCTAGCTGGTTCTCCCAATACGCCGCTCGTCCGCCGAAGCCGTGGATGAACACCATGGTCTGCGCGGCATCGCGCGCGCCCGTATCGACCACGCTCATCTCCAATGGCTTGCCGCCCACCAATCGGTTGGGTAGTTTGATGGTGTAGCGGTGCAGGTCGACGTCGAATCTCATGGGCGCATTGTATTCAATCCCATGAACAATTGGCGGTTTGGGGCGCGTTGATGAAAGACCCCCCTTCGGCTATAATGCGCGCCATTCCAAAAGCGGGACGAGCCAAGTGCTCATCCCGCTTCTTTATGTCCAGTTTCGAGGAGCAACCCGTGCCGCAAACAAGTCCTGCCATTCTAGTTTTAGCCGATGGGACAGTGTTTCGCGGAACTGCCATCGGTGCCTCAGGTAGCAGCGTCGGCGAGGTGGTGTTCAATACCTCGATGACGGGTTACCAGGAGATACTGACCGACCCGTCCTACTGCCGCCAGATCGTCACACTGACCTACCCGCATATCGGTAACGTCGGCTGCAATCCGGAAGATGTGGAGTCGCGCCAAGTATTCGCCAGCGGCCTCATCATTCGCGATCTGTCCATGACGGTGAGCAATTTCCGCGCAACGCAATCCCTGCCTGAATATCTCAAAGCCAACAACGTGGTCGCCATTGCGGGCATAGATACGCGCAAACTGACGCGCATCCTGCGCAGCAAAGGCGCGCAGAGCGGTTGCATCGCCACGGGCGACAATGTTGAAGCGGCATTGGCTGCGGCACGCGGTTTTGCAGGCTTGGCGGGCATGGACTTGGCGCAAGTCGTCACCTGCGACAAATCCTACGAGTGGAAACAGCGCGAGTGGGAATTGGGTGTCGGCTATAGCGACATCGCCGAATCGAAATTCCATGTGGTGGCCTATGACTTCGGCGTGAAGCGCAACATCCTGCGCATGCTGGCCGAGCGCGGTTGCCGTATCACTGTGGTTCCAGCCAAGACGAGTGCCGCCGATGTGTTGGCGCTGAAGCCGGATGGAGTGTTCCTCTCGAACGGCCCCGGTGATCCCGAGCCTTGCGATTACGCGATCAACGCGACGAAGAAATTCATCGAAGTGGGCATGCCATTGTTTGGCATCTGCTTGGGGCATCAGATTTTGGGCCTAGCATCCGGTGCGAAGACGGTGAAGATGAAGTTCGGCCATCGCGGTGCGAACCATCCGGTACAAGACACGCAGACCAAGCGCGTGATGATCACCAGCCAGAATCACGGTTTCGCGGTGGATGCAGCAACGCTTCCAAAGAATGCGCGCGTGACGCACATCTCGCTGTTCGATGGCACGTTGCAAGGTTTCGAGCTGACTGACAAGCCGGCATTCTGTTTCCAAGGTCACCCCGAGGCAAGCCCCGGGCCGCATGACGTGGATGTTTTGTTCGATCGCTTCGTCGCGATGATGGGTGGTAAGTAAATGGCTAAGCGTACTGACATCAAATCAATTCTGATCATCGGCGCAGGCCCCATCGTCATCGGGCAGGCGTGCGAGTTCGACTATTCCGGCGCACAGGCTTGCAAGGCGCTGCGCGAAGAGGGCTACCGCGTCATTCTGGTGAACTCGAATCCGGCCACCATCATGACCGATCCCAACATGGCGGATGCGACCTACATCGAGCCGATCACCTGGCAGATGGTGGAGAAGATCATCGCCAAGGAACGTCCAGATGCGATTCTGCCGACCATGGGTGGACAGACCGCACTGAACTGCGCACTCGATCTGGCCAAGCACGGCGTTTTGGACAAATACAAGGTCGAGATGATAGGCGCCTCGCGCGACGCGATCGACATGGCGGAAGACCGCGAGAAGTTCAAGCAAGCGATGACCCGCATCGGTCTGGCCTCCGCACGTTCCGCCATCGCGCACAGTATGGAAGAGGCGATGCAGGTGCAGCAGGTGATGGGTTATCCCACCGTCATCCGTCCGTCCTTCACCATGGGCGGCAGCGGTGGTGGTATCGCCTACAACCGCGAAGAGTTCGTCGAGATCTGCGAGCGCGGTCTGGAAGCTTCTCCCACCAAAGAGTTGCTGATCGAAGAATCGCTGCTCGGCTGGAAAGAATACGAGATGGAAGTCGTACGCGACCGCAACGACAACTGCATCATCATCTGCTCCATCGAGAACCTGGACCCGATGGGCGTGCATACCGGCGACTCCATCACGGTCGCCCCGGCGCAGACGCTGACCGACAAGGAATACCAGATCATGCGCGACGCCTCGCTG
>JARCRR010000005.1 GCA_029850565.1 Gallionella sp.
GTGTTGTGGACAAGATGTTCGATCCTTTTTTTACGACGAAGGAGTATGGTGGCGGTATGGGACTCGCTATTAGCCGTGTATTGATTGAGAGTTGGAGAGGGGAACTTTGGTACGAGCGACTTGGTGAGCAAACCGCTTTTCACTTTACCCTTCCTAAACATGCAGAATCAATGAACGCGAAACATCATGACACACACAATTTACATTGTTGATGACGATGCCTCGGTTAGGGAGGGCTTGGCGACCTTGCTGGAAATTTCCGGGTTTGCGGTTGAAGCATTCGATTGCGGCGAAGCGTTATTGGACAGAAATCCAACTGAGTTGGGTGTCATCTTGCTCGACATGCGAATGCCGGGACTGAGCGGCTTACAGGTTCAGCAGATTTTAATTGAGCGTCGCAGCAATCTGCCGATTATCTTTTTAACCGCATTTGCAGATGTTCCCCGTGTAGTGAGTGCGATGCAAAATGGCGCTGAAGAGTTTTTCATCAAGCCGGTCAGTGGTGAGCAGTTGGTCGGTCGTATTGAGCAGATCATTCAAAAATACGAGCTTAGTTTAGAGAGTCAACTTGAACGGAAACTGTTTGATGCCAAGTTGAACAGCTTAACCGAGCGAGAGGTTGAGGTGCTTAAACTTTCCATTGCTGGTTTGTCCTGCAAAGACATGGGTGCGCAATTGGGAGTGAGTCATCGAACTATAGAGCTTCATCGTTCGCATATTTTTGCAAAGTTGGACAGTGCCAGCTTGAACGATTTATTACGAACCCTCTCCAAACTTGGCATTACCCTTGCCTGAATTAAGGACATCGGCCTACATGTGCGAGCACGTTTCATTCCAACAGTCCGCTCCTGCCGTTAATTAAAAAGTCGATAGCTAGTTTGGAAGCTTTTATGGCGACAAAACTCAGGTCGCTTAGTCTACTTGATGCTTCTTACTACGTGCTCGCACGTATTCCCATCCCCCCGTTCCGTCTGATTAAATCGCGGAAAGAATAAAAGACCTCCTGATTTTGCGTGATTAACCCAAATGCCAAGTTAAGTGCTAATAACTTTGGCTGTGACACTCAATGAGGGAAATGCAGTGCCGTCTGCCAAGATAATGCTCCGCACGCGAGTGGGACAAGCCGGATTCTCAATAATCGAAGCCATGGTTGCTGCGCTGATTTTGGGCATCGCGGCGTTTTGTTTTGTTGGCAGCCAAGTGATGGGCATGGCCATGCAGAAGGATGCCTCGTCACGACACGCCGCAACCACCGCAGGGATGCAAGCGATGCAGCCTTTGATTGCGATTTCTAATCAAAGTCGTGATGCAGTAGCGGCTTCGCTGTCCGCCTTTCCGAAAAGCATCTATTCACCCGAAACTCGTCGAACATACCAAGTTACCTTGAAGCGTGTTGAAGACACCCAAGGTAACGTCGTTGGTATCAACGCCCTTCCAGCACATGCCGTCCTGACGGTTGCGCTCAATGTGCCCTACAAGGAATCCGGGCAGGTGCAAGCGGTTAATCCCCTGTGTACCGTGAGCTATTGATGTCCGTGTCCCCGCCCGGACAATGCCGAGGCTTTACCCTCACGGAGCTCATGGTGGGGCTATCCTTAGGGATCATCGTTGCGCTGGCCTCAGGCGCCATGCTGTCATCGAATGCGAAATTGATTATTCAGCAAGACAATCTGGCGTCGGCTGAAGAGGATGCCCAAGTGGCGTACAAGATTCTCTCTGAGTTTTTGTTACAGGCCGAGGTTTGTACTGCCTGCTCCCAGTTTGACATTGTTTATCCCGCCGGAGTTACCAATCCCAACCCCGCTGGGAAGCTTGCCCAGAAGAATGATGCCGTAACTATTAGCGGAGCGTTACCTGCCGGGTACAAAATATGGCCGAACAATATCTCGCCCTATGACAATCGTGCGGTGCGTTTTGCTTGGGATGGCAACTCGGGAAACATGACGCTGGCGACCGCGCCCACAGTGGCTGATTTGCCCGCCGCCCCCGTGCAAAGTCTGGTGATCGTTGGTGACAGGACGGCGCGTATCGTGAATATTGATGTTTGGCCCCTCACCGTCGGCGGAGGTAGGCAGGCTGCAGCGAATGCCAGCCCGGAGGGGGGCTATGAGATTTGCGTGGAAACCCGCGCTCGTTCGCCGGATACCTCATACCTGAATCCTGATGACCAAGACACCTTGCTGCACTACCGCACTGCGCGTGTTTGCGGCGTGATTTTCCCGAGGAATGTGTTGTGAAAGCCAGTCAAGGTTTTACCTTGGTTGAATTGATGATTGTCGTGGTGATTATCGCGATCACCTCTGTAATGGCCATGGGTAGCCTGTCACACATGATGGCGAACAACAAGGTTACGCAGACCACCCAGACGATAGCTCAATCTTTGCGTGTGGCGCGTGCGCGGGCGATGGAGTTGTCGAGCGATGTCACAGTGATAATTGACAGCACCTCCGTCCTGACGCAGGTACAGAATGGCGCGACGGGTGCGACCCGGACAGCACTCCCATTGGAAGTTTCTGTATCAGGCACAGCAAAATTTGTATTCAACTCCTATGGGATGGCATCGGCGGCGGGAACGATAAGTATTGCAAGTGCCACCTCGAAGAAGATAACGCCGAGGACAGTTGTCATCAGCCCCTTAGGACAGGTGATCCAGTGAGGCGACAACAAGGGTTTTCGCTAATGATGGCCATGATGACTATGGCGCTGGTTGCTGGAATGACCATCGCCTATTTTGAGCGCTCGATGCTAGTCAAGCGCGTCGGTGGCAGTATTCGCGATGCTAATCTTGCCCAAACGCTGGCAGAAGCAGGAATTGGACGCATTACGGGGCAGTTTGCTTCGGTAGATAGCTTATTGGCCGATATCAATGGTAACGGAACGCTCGACAGAGATGAGGGGTGGCAAGACCTAGCGATCTCTCCTGCCACGCTGCCGTTGGGATACGC
>JARCRR010000006.1 GCA_029850565.1 Gallionella sp.
TTCCTGGTGAATTGCGGCTGTGACGAGTTGCAGGGGTATCTGTTCGGCAAGGCGATGCCGGCAGATCAACTGGAAACATTCGTCACTCAACAAAAAACCGTAAAGAATTGAACCTATCGTCCCGTCTTTGGTCGCAGTCGCCGTCTGTTTTTTATTTGCATAAAACTATTTGAATTGTCAACTTGGCAATTCGAAATATCACGCTAGAATCGCGCCCGTTTTTTGACGAGCAAATCAATATGGATCAACAGGTGAAACAGATAAAAGTGTGGGATGTACCGGTGCGTCTGTTCCATTGGTCATTGGTGCTGGGATTCGTACTGGCCTATGTTTCCGCCGAGGTGGGCATCCTGGATGCACATGTATTGATAGGCTATTTCTTGATCGGACTGCTGGTGTTCCGCGTCCTGTGGGGGTTCATCGGTACTCAATATTCGCGTTTCCATTCGTTCATCTTTTCGCCGACAGAGACGATGGACTATGTGCGTGCCATACGTGCCGGGCACCCGGCCCATTACTACGGGCATAACCCGGCAGGAGCGTTGATGGTGTTCGGATTGTTGGCCTTGCTGGCGGCGATCTTCGCGTCTGGTTTGGTGACGTTAGCGGTCATCGATTTTGAAGGTCCCTTATTGTTCTTGGCGAATCAAGTGAGTGACGAAACCAGTTACTTTTTTCGCCATGCACACGATTTTTTTGTGGACGTCGCCTTATTAATGATCCCATTGCATCTATTGGGTGTGATCTCCGGCAGTATCCAGCACAAAGAGAATCTGGCCCGGTCGATGGTCACCGGAATGAAGAAGATGGTTATGCCGGACTCGGCTAATCAATAATATTTAGCGTAATGATTTTTATGGAGGAAACGATGCAAAGGAATCAACGATTGAAAAACTTGGCAGTAGGCGCTGTCCTGCTGGTTTGGGCTGGTGCCGGGCATGCCCAAGAGAATGTGTTTGATCTTTCTATGCCCGCACAAACGTATGTGAAAAATGCCGGTTCTTTTATGTTGGCCGCCAACGAAACCGGTGTGCTGGTGAAGAAAGAGGCAGCAACTGCACCATCGATAGCGAAACAGGAATATGAACCCCCCCTGTTGTCGGGCAGCAATACTCACTTGGCCTTGGGTTTGGGGACCATCGCAGCGGCAGTTGCGACAGCGGTGACGGCGCCGGAAGGTTGTGAACACAACTGTGGTCCGACAACTCCACCCCGTGATGTGAACGGTACGCATGCCAAATTGGCAAAGGCAACGGTAGCCTTGGCTGCGGCGACCATCGCCAGCGGTCTGATCGTTCACTGGGACGACTTCCATTTCGAAGACGGTTTCAGTGATCCGGACAATCTGCACGCGCTATTGGGTATCTCCGGTGCAGCCTTGATGGCATATGCGGTGGATAAATCGGCCAAGTCATCCGTTCCTGTCGAGCATGCAGGTCTTGCGGAACTCGGCGCGTTGGGTATGGTCGCAGCCATCAAGTTAACTTGGTAATCGGGGGAATCATGAAAAAAACAATCGCATTGTTTTGGTTGACTACTTTGTTCGCTGTAACTGCCTACGCAACGCCGGCCAGTGATGCAGTATTGGCGAAATATAAAGCCGAGGGCGTGACCAAGACGGATGTTGCAAAAGCCAAGAAGGATTGGACGCGCGAAGTCGAGGTCGATGGCGAGAAGATGGCGTGTTCTACCTGCCACGGTTCCGATTTCTCAAAAGCGGGCAAGCATCATAAAACCGGCAAGACGATCGAGCCGATGTCGATGCGTGTGAATGCCGAGCGATTCACCGATGAAAAGAAGATCGAAAAATGGTTCAAGCGTAATTGCAAAGATGCTTGGGGTCGCGAATGTACAGCGCAAGAGAAGGCCGATTTCCTGGCCTTTTTGTTGGCCCAATAATTAAGGAGATTGAAGATGCAAATGAAATCAATGTTGGCAGTTCTATTGACGGCCTGGATGTTGGTCGGTGGTGCTGCGATGGCTGAAGAAGGTTTGGCTGAAGCGATGTTCACCCCACTGCGCCAGAAAGAAGTGAATCCGGTCAGCAACAAGCAATACAAAGACGAGTGCGGTTCCTGCCATTTCGCTTATCAACCCGGATTGCTGCCAACCAAGTCATGGGAGAAGTTGCTGAACGAAAAGGCCCTGGCTGACCACTTCGGCGAGAACGCCGAACTGGATAAAGAGGTGTTGGCGCCTATCTACGATTACGTGATGGCGAACGCGGCGGACAAGTCTTATTACAAACGTGCGCGCAAGATCGCTCTAGCGACTGAAGGGATCGAGGCTCCTCTGCGTATCACCGAAGTGCGTTACATCAAACGCAAGCACCACGAGATACCTGCGAAGATGATCAAAGAGAACAAGGATGTGAAGTCACTGAGCTATTGCGATGCTTGCCACACCCAGGCCGACAAGGGCGTGTTCGATGAAGATACGGTGAAGATTCCCAATTTCCCCGACTGGGACGATTGAGAGTATTTGCGAAGGTAAGTGACCAAGGGCAGCTTCGGCTGCCCTTGGTTTTTCTTTGATCGATACCGGCGGTGTTATCATCGCGCGCCATGAAAATCC
>JARCRR010000007.1 GCA_029850565.1 Gallionella sp.
AAAAGTTTGCCCCTTCGGAAGGGCGCGCATTGTCATCGAAATCGTATTTCGTGTCAATTCTGGATGGGTGAAAATCTGAACTGTCGGGACGTGCACGGGGGGGCACAGCACCACGTACCACGCTTCCGGCAAAGGATAGGGCTGCAACTGCTCCCCCACACCCTCGGCAAAGGCATTCTCGCCGAACACGAACACGGGCACATCCGCCCCCAGACTCAGCCCCAACTGCATCAGACGTGCGCGAGGCAGGTTCAAATCCCACAGGCGATTCAGCGCCAGCAAGGTGGTCGCCGCATCCGAGCTGCCCCCGCCCAAGCCGCCGCCCATCGGTATGCGCTTTTCCAACTCGATATCCACCCCCAGCTTGCAGCCGGTCTCCTGCTGCAACAGGCGTGCAGCCCTGACACACAGGTCTTGTTCCGGCGGCACACCTTCCAGCGTGTTCACGCGGTGCACTTCGCCGTCCGTGCGCAAGGTGAAATGCAGGGTATCGTTCAGATCGATGAAGCGGAACAGGGTCTGTAGCAGGTGATAGCCATCGGCGCGACGACCGGTGACATGCAAAAAGAGATTCAGCTTAGCGGGTGCGGGACAACTCAGAGACTTCACTGCGCTTCCCACCCGTCTATCTTGAGCGTTACGTCAAAGCCCATTCTGCTCATATTAAGTTCGAGCGGCAGTGCATTCGCCTTGGTCGTCGTGTAGCGCACGTAGCGGATCTCCCAGCCTTGCTGGGTCAACATCTCCAACTGACCATTTGCATTAGTCTCGATCTTGAATTCCCCCTCGGGCGAGGGCGTGGCGACCAACCAGTAACGCAGGTCGGTCAGCGGCACTGACCATCCCAATGTCTTTTCCATCAAGGATTCCGCATCGGGTGCCGCATAGTGCTTGCCATAGGCATCATCCAGTGTCGCACCGTTGGCATCGCGGTAGATGCGCGCTGCGGTATAGCCCAAAGGACCGAGCAGAGTGATCTCGTCGTAGCCGCGATGCTGCCAATGGATGTCTGTCGCATCGTGGTGCATGCCGTACTTGACCGCGATGCGTCCATTGAATGTGAATGGCGCATCCACAAAGGGGGGGCGCTGAACGGCGACAGGTGCAGTCGCACATCCTGTCAACAGCACCAGCAATAGCATCAAGATGCGCATAGATCCGCCTATGGGATGAACCGTTTGATGACGGCCTGCAAAGTCTCGTTATCGGGATTGGCTTTTGCGTTCTCGTTCCAGACGCTTTGCGCAGCCTCCTTGTCGCCGCTCACCCACAGTGCCTCGCCCAGATGTGCGGCGATCTCCGGATCCGGATTGGCTTGATAGGCTCGGCGCAGGAACTCTATGCTCTTGTCGTATTGTCCCAAACGGAAGTAGCCCCAACCCATGCTGTCGATGATGGCGATGTCGTCCGGAGCCAACTTGTAGGCCTTCTCCACCAGTTCCATCGCTTCCGGGATACGCACATTGCGTTCCAGCCAACTGTAGCCCAGCGCGTTATAGGGGTGCGCATTGTCCGGGTCGACTTTGATCAATCTACGGATGAGCTGCTCGAAGGTATCCGCTTTGTTCAACTTGTCGGCGATTAGAGCGCTCTGATAGAGCAGCTCCGGCTCTTCGGGGAATTTCTCCAATCCCTGTGCCAACACCTTGAAGCTCTCGGCGTACTGCTTCGCTTCACGCAAGAACTGTGATTCGACCATCAACAACTGCACGCGCTGCGCATCGTCTTTGGGCTTGATCGATCTGAGTGTCTTGCGCGCCTCATCCAGCTTGCCGGTCTTATTGAGCAGGTAAGCGATGCGCAAACGCGACGGATACAAGTGTTCCCCCCCCTTGATCTGGCGATAGTGCTGCAAAGCAGACGCTTCGTCTTTCTTCGCCTCGCCCAACTGCCCCAGGTAGTAGTGCAACGTGTCGTCGTCTTTGTTCTTGTCCTTGCTGGCCAAGGCTTGTTGCAGCTCCTTCTCCGCCCTGTCGATCTCCCCCAGCTGCAACGAGATCAGCGCGATAGCGAATGCCAGCTCAGGACTGCCGGGACGTTGTTGCAATAAGCGCCCGAACTCTTCACGAGCGGGGACATATTTTTTCTGCTCGAGCAACATGCGCGCGTAGAACAGGCGCACATCCTTCTTGTCGTCATGCGTCTCCAGATATTTTTTCAGCAGTGCGGCACTCGCTTCAGGATCCTTGCGCTGTAACAGTTGCGCCTCCAGTACTACGGCGATATCCCAGTCCGGCCGTAACGTCACTGCCTGATGCGCTTCGCTCAATGCCAGCTCATGCTTGTTCGCGACGGATGCCGACTGCGCCAACGCCCAATGTGCCTCGGGTACCTGCGAATAGGGATGTGCCACCTCGATCAACCAATCCAGTGCGGCAGCCTTATCCTGAACGCGTGCCAGCAAACCATAAAGGTTCATGAACGAGCGCCCGATGTTCTGCGGGTCGGACGCCAGCAACTCAGTCACATGCGGTTGCGCCTCTTTCAGCTTACCCCCGCTCAGCAATAGTGAGACCAGCATCTGTTTGGCCAACGGCGAAGTGGGCTCCAGTTGTTGCCACAACTTGAATGCCTCCACCGATTGGTCGTATTGGTGCGCCTCGAATGTCAGTTGCGCGGCACGCCTTGCCACCCGCGGATCGCGCGTGCTTTTCGCCAGATCCAGATAAGCCTGCGCCGCCAGTTCCGGTCTCCCGCGCTGCGCTGCGATGTCGCCCAGCAAGAACTCATACAACAGTCGGTCGGTCAGTGCGACATTGGGCAAATCGAACTTGGGCGGCTCAATGATCTGTTCGAGCTGGGATTTGTCCATACTCGCATCGGAACTGGCGACATGGACGGGCTGAGACACCGCTGCTTGTTGTGGCGCATGCGCACAAGCGGCGAGAACCGGCAAGATCAGGAGCATCAGATGTTGTTTAGTGAACGTCATTTTGTTTTGTGAGGGCAACTTTGATGCGAGCGCGTATATTAGGTTATATTCGTCGCAACTCAAAACCGCTGCAACCGACCGCAATGTCCTCCCCTACCACCCTTATAG
>JARCRR010000008.1 GCA_029850565.1 Gallionella sp.
GTCGAGCGCAGCGCCCTTCTCCACGATATCTTTCGGGTAGCCATATTCATCAGCCATCCATAAGTCATCGTTTTTTGCATCCCAGTAGATATCAGATGTGCGCACAGAGAACTTCCTTGCGCCGTCGTCTTTCTGTAACAACATCGAGATGGCAATGTTGTTGCCTTCTTTGAGCTTTCGCTCTTCGAAGTAGATGGCATACGTCTCCAAGCCGCCGCCATACGAAGTCACCTTGCCCAACTCGCCGAATGCAGCGCGACTGACCTTTTGCATATCCACCGTCGAGCTGACCTTGAAATGCTTGCGCCCAGCAAAGGCATTGCCGTGCTCTACCTGCATATCCTCATCCACCAGCAAGCGGCAACCATCGAACTTCACCGTCCGCGCGATCTCCTCCGGTGTGCGCTTCTTCAGATTCTTATCCACCACCGGCTTCATCAACAACTCCGCCACCACCCGTTGCGCGGCGGCCAACTTGGGATCGGCAGACAACTGAATACTGGGAACGACAACCGCAGGCGTCACAGTCGCAGAGACCACCGCGCCGCCTTCCATCACGCAGGCATCCGCCGCCAGCAACACCATCGAGCCACCCTTGAGCCTGCAATTGTTCGCCTGCTCTGCCGCAACGGCGATGGGGGCAATGGCAAACAACAACGCGGCGGGGAATAACAACTTTATTAGCATGCTCAGACTCCGAGGAAGTTCAGTTCAGCACCGAATGCAATGCTGACCCATTAGCTTAATTCATTAGCTTCATTAGCTTGTTAGTTCCTGCATATCAATCCCTCTGCCAGCAACAGCCTGTCGAGTCCATCCAGCAGCTCATGCAATCGTGCGAGTAGCTCTGTCTCATTGCCGGATGCAGTGGCGCGCAACACATCATGCACTTGCTGCTGAAATTCCGGCGGGCGCTTCGGGCAATTCGCCGACACATAAGCGACCAAACGTTTCTCGCCGGGATGGGGCAGGCGGTTCACCGCAAACAGGATATCGAAGTAGCTCGCAAGCAATGCGGCAGTGCGGTGGTTGACGCTGACCTGGTCACTACGTGCCAATGCCAGAGTGATCTGGTGCAAATAAGACGACAGCGTATTGCGCAGGATGGGATGGTTCTTGGCCACGACGGCTCGCCGCAGTGGCTCGGGATAGGGCTGATTCGCCCGGGCCTGGAGCGAAGCGAACCAGCCCTCGCGGTCATAGAGTATCTGCGAGTACAGGACGTTATGAACAAAGCAGGTGCTATAGCCCACCGAGGCCATGTGTCGGAGAAGCACGCGGTCGAGTTGCTCCTCGATCCAAGCTGGCGAGCGATACATGATGTCGATGACGGTGCCTGTGTGTCGCGCCACCCACTCGTCTCCCGATTCCCAGAAGTGGTTACCGATGCTCGATCGTTCGCCGAATCTACCGGCCAACTCCACGCGCCACCCTTCCGCAGGCTCAGGGTCTGCATAAACGCACAGGTCGAAGTCAGAACCAACATCGGAGAACGGGCCTCGCCTCGAACCGGCCAGCACCACCGCAGTCACCTGCGGCAGCGTCGCAAATTCTGCAGCAACCTGTCCCAGCAATGTCTGCGAATCACTTTGGCTCATCACCGCCTCCAAGGTTGTGCGTGAAAGCTTAACTGTCCTTGCCTGTCCACCTTGCGTCCAATATTCCCATCCCTCACCAGCTCAGGAAAGGTGGCCTGTCCCTGATTGCTCAAAACAATTGCGAAGCTGCCCCCATCAGGTTCATAGCAACCTAACTTGCCTGCATCACCCTGACGCCGATCACTTCACTTTTTCCTTTCAGCTCCAGCGTGCGCCGTTCAAGGTCATCGCGCTGCATTCCTGCGGCCTCATAAGCGGCATCGCTGATCACTGCTTCACCGGCGCTTGCCTGTGCAGTTATGCGGGCTGTTATGTTGACGTTGTCGCCCATCGCCGTGAAATCGACATATCCAGTTGAATCGCCGACCACGCCGTAATACACCAGCCCGGTGTGGACGCCAACACCGATCGGCAACCAAGGGCCTTCCGGCGTTCCGTGTCCGGTGACGCGCAGCAGATCTTGCGCCGCCTCGATCGCCAAGCTGGCATGTCCTGCTCCGCAAAAGCCGGGAATATAGTGACCGATGATCTCATCGCCGACCAGCTTGTCCACGAAGGCGTCCGTTCGGGTCAACACCTTGTTGGCAGCGGAATAAAAACGGTTCATCAAGTGCGTGAACTCGGAAGGGCTCATCTTCTCCGCCATGGTGGTAGAGCCGCGCACATCGGCGAACAGCAGGGTCATCACGACCTCGGCACCGCCTTTATGGTTTTGCGCGAAATCTTCACAGATGTTGCAGAAATTCGGATTCTTGCTGGAGCGGCGTTTGCCGACGAAACGCATGAACTGTGCGCCTATCCCGCCGAACGGGGCATTGCAGACCTTGCAACGCGGAGTGGATGGCAGCATCCCGTACAGATGTCGTCCACGGTGCATGGCAGGATTCTCTCCTGTCAACAAGCCGTGCCACATCTTTTCGATATTGGGATCCGTTGCCATCGCCTTCTCCTAAAGAATTGACGCACTCATTTCTTGCGATGCCGGTACTGGTATTGCTGACATCTTGAGCAGGATGATAGCGCGTCCGGTGCCGCAGAAGATTTATTGGGAATCGTGGCCTGCCTCAGATCGTTCCTGCAAAAACAATTCGACTCCGGCACGTTTGGTTATGCTGATTGCTCAAAACAATTCGACTCCGGTACCTTTCGTTGCACAAAACAAATGTGATGCTGACCCCATTAGCTTTACTCCGGTACCTTTAGTTTAGCGACGATAGGCCTGGTAGGTCATGTAAACACCAACAAGCATCAGCAACATCGTTCCAATACTGATAGTGGAAGTATGCTTGGCAGCTTCAAGCTGCAACTCAGGAAAGAACATCCGGAACAAACCCAACAGCATGTAGAACCAACCAGAGAGAGTGATCAGCACCGGCCAGCCGCGCGCCCACAGATTGTGTGCCCTGATGATCGCAAGACCTGCGACAAACAACATTGCACCATTAAGGTAAACCCCAGCAGCGCTGTTGCTAGCCCAAATGTGAATGTTCACCGTTTCGGAGGCAGTGATCGCAACGATTGCGGGGCCAAGCAAACCAGCAATATCTTTAGAATTCGCCATTTCAACCTCCGCATATCAGAAATATTTCGAGCCTGACCCCTTTGATTTCAGGAAAGGTGGTCTGCCCCTGATTGCTCAAAACAATTGCGAAGCTGCCCCCTTTGATTCCTGTTAGCTTGCTTAGTCGTCTTTCACATATTGTGGATCGCCCAAACAGCGTGGGCAGTAATAGTCGAAATGTCCATCATCTGACCAATCCAGATATTTCATCTGCCATATATACCAAGGCATATCGCACAACCCACATCTGACTTCCATATCGCCAGATTCTTCATTCCCACAGAAAGTACAGCGGTAGCCAGTTTCAGAATCACCGTCAGGAATCATGGTGTCATGATCGCATTGGTCGCAGTGGTAAACATTGAAATCGGGGTCGTCGTGATTCACTCGGCAAGCATCATCAACTTCGTTTTCTGCTTTCTTCAGGTTCATTTCATAGTTGTCGGCCAACTCCAGAAACAACTCGTACTGACTGGAATCTATCAGGTCGTCCAGTTCAATATTGGCGTGCGCTTGGTCGAACTCGACGAATGCATGCACAAGTCTGCCAATCGTAGCTTCCACCTCAGCCACATCCATGTTGAACTTGTAGTGCTCAATACGGTTGCGCAGTTTCTTTAGCCAAGTAATGTCTTTCAGAAATTGCTCGGATAGATCTTTACCCTCATTCCTCAGGAAGTTTATGGCTTCTTGCAGGCCGATGGTCTGGGACTCATCATTAAAGTCCTTAGCAAAAGGGTTTTTGTAGATTAGTAGCGGGTGCGCAAGAGTAACGTAGTGCTTGAGCACCAACTCCAGAAAGTGTGAGAGATGCAGGACACAGAACTTATAGGATTTGACATCGCCAGCTTTGGCCTGCTGATACTTAGTCAGCGCTTCGTTCAGGCTGTCAATGGCGTTGTCGAGAAGATCAAGCTCGTGTTTCATTTATTTTGAAAGGAGTCAATTCCATTCGTAGACATGCCAACCGCGCACCAAAGCATCGAGTGTTATTCTTTTGGCGCTTCCGGTTGCGAAGTTGGCAATACTGAGAGACCTAGCATAAGCTGACCGAATGGTTGCCTACCTGTGATCCATGCGACAGCTTCACGAATCGCACCATAGAGTACGCTATGAGCTGTGATCATTACACCGCGCATGGCCTCTTCTTCAGAAAGCTGAGCATCTACCGAAAATACGCCAATACATTCCATGTCGGTAATGTAAGGATATGCAATATCTTCGTCGATGTTGAATTTTGAACTCATACTAACTTGGTATTTCCCTTCCTGCCCATCAATAGAAACCAGATTTATGACGTTCACCGGCCCTAGCTTTTTCTCCGCAAGACTGCTTGGCTGGTGATCAGGGATTGCGATAACAATAGAGCGCGTAAACATAACGCGCTCGAGTTGTATGGGGAATTGGATATTGCTCATATCAGGCGGCTCTAGACTCTATTTCTGAATTACTAGCAAAATGATCAGCAAATTCTGTCACCGTAGTACAAACTGCCGTCACCTGTGAAGCACTGCCTGTTTCAGGAAATGGAATGACTTTATTCCCCCAACGTTGCGCCGCAACAGTCTTCGCAGCAACAGACTCATTCACAACCTCAATCTGAAGACGCGCGCCAGATGCTCGACTCAGTTTAACCATCGTTTCAATGGTCATATTGGTATCGCCACGAAATATTTTGGAGATATATGCCGCGCTGGTGCCTATTTTCTTGGCAAGGTTGGCATAGCTCAACCCAGCAAGACGAATCTGTTTTTCAAGCGCCATCGCGAAATCCAGTTTTGCAGATTCCACCCAATAGGCATCGGTCTTTTTTCTTTCGGCAAGGTAGGTTGCCAGTTTTTTATT
The DNA here is from genome assembly GCA_029850565.1 of Gallionella sp. Taxonomy (GTDB): domain Bacteria; phylum Pseudomonadota; class Gammaproteobacteria; order Burkholderiales; family Gallionellaceae; genus Sideroxyarcus. The sequence continues at coordinate 5,005 of JARCRR010000008.1, forward strand.
AATCGCCATTTTCATTCTCCTCGATCACGATGAGTGTGTTCTGTTTAACGGCTTCCAAGTACTCATGCTTGAGACGAATTGCTTTTTTGACATGCCGTTGATCAACAGCTTGCGTCTTTTTGATCAGACCAGTGGTGCAGATGATAAGAAAATTATCCTCCGTCTTGAAATAGAACAAACGCAACTTGCCTTTGATCAGCTCGTATATTTTTTCGTTTTTATCTACGCAATGTGACAATACGTCGGAAATATTGGTTAACCCTTCGTGGCTGATTCGCTCCAGCAAAACAAGCAAACCGTCTGCACTTGCTTGATAACTCGCCTCAGGATTCATCAAAAATTCTACTGATTCGCAAGCGTTTGGATTCCCCACCGCTCCGATCTTGTATTGATTTGAGTGCACAACCAATATCTGCATAGTATTAACCTATAGGTTAATTGTCAATCTCGATAATGGGTGGCATTTTTGATAGTCCAATATAACCATATAGTTACCTACTAATCGGCTTATACCGAATCCGCTTAGGCTTCGCCCCCTCTTCACCCAGCCGCTTCCGTTTGTCCGCCTCATATTCCTGATAGTTGCCATCAAAGAACGTCCACTTGGAATCGCCTTCGCAGGCGAGGATGTGGGTGGCGATGCGGTCGAGGAACCAGCGGTCGTGGGAGATGACGGCGACGCAGCCGGCGAATTCGAGCAGGGCATCTTCGAGCGCGCGCAGGGTTTCCACGTCGAGGTCGTTGGAGGGTTCGTCGAGCAGCAGCACGTTGCCGCCGGAGATGAGGGTCTGCGCCAGATGCAGACGTCCGCGTTCACCGCCGGAGAGTTGTCCGACGATCTTGGCTTGGTCGCCGCCCTTGAAGTTGAAGCGGCCGATGTAGGCGCGCGCCGGGGTTTCGTATTTGCCCACGGTCAAAATATCGTTGCCGCCGGAGATGGCGTCGAACACGGTCTTGTCGTTCTCCAGCCCTTCGCGCGATTGATCGACGAAGGCGATCTTCACGGTCTGGCCGATCTTCACTTCGCCGCTGTCCGGCTTTTCTTTGCCGGTGATCATGCGGAACAGGGTGGATTTACCTGCGCCGTTGGGGCCGATGATCGAGCGGATCTCGTGCTCGCGCACGTCAAAGCTGATGTCGGTCAGCGCCTTGACGCCACCGAAGCGCAGGGAGATGTTGCTGACGTCGAGGATGACGTCGCCGATCTTGCGTTGAGCCATGGTCAGGCGGCTTTCCGATGGGTGGGGAAGGTTTTGGCGTCAAGGATCTTGAGTGTGGC
>JARCRR010000009.1 GCA_029850565.1 Gallionella sp.
GTTGTGTATCGGTATGCATTTAGAAAGTAGTAGTAGAATTTCGTCGGCCAAGTAAATCGATTCGAGCATTGAATTGGTTCTTTTTTATGACAATAGTAGCGGCGCTTGAATAAGTGCACTGAAAATAGGTGTTGGGTGCATTGAGGGGGTTATTTGAAAAGAGCGAAGATCCTAGGACGTGCAAGACAAATCGGCGTCCTACAGAGAAAGAGTTGCTGTCACGACTGGCAACGTGATGGACAAACCATGACTGCTATTCGGTGGACCTGTACTAAGTGTGGAGTAAGCGTGCTCCGCACATGACGCCTTGGAGGTGAAATACTGCTATTTTGGCCGCATGACGAAGCCGAATCAAGTAACCCCGTGCCCCGTATTAGACATATATGCAGAGAGTCGTCAGAATGAACAATATTAGGCCACTAACACTCAAACAATCACTATCGTCCGTGACTACATTTGCCGATCTATTTTCATCTCTGAGGGATGAGCTCGCTGCGAGATACAGAAGCCCAATTTGGGGAGCTACACTTATCTCGCTGACTGCATACCACTGGAAGATTGTCGTATTCTTTTTCACTGAATCTCCCAGCGCAATAGATGCAATTGCATTTATTGAAGGGAATATTTCTAGCAGAAGCATTCTGAATGCAATTGTAATTGCGTTGTGTTATGTCATTGCCTTCCCATGGATTGAGCTTTCAATTGCGCGCATTTCGGCATTTGGGAAACGTGCTCGTAATGACTTCCATACTGAAGAGCGAGAGCGGGAGATTGGACGGCGCAAACTAATCGCTCAACAACAAGCCCAATTAATTGAAATCGAATTCAAGAATAAGAGCGACCAATCTAAATTAGCTGACATCGAGTTGATGAAGGGATACCAAAATATACTCTCAGGAGAAAACTTTGGAAGGTGGCTGAAGGATTTGCAGAATGGCCCCATAAATAACAACCTGAGCAATGCCATAACCAACTACCTATACAAGGTAGACTCAGTTGAAGGGAAATTTATTAATCCGGAAATTGAAACGGCACATGCCAACTTTGTAAGTGATCTTTCCACATTGGGATCCGCCCTAAACGATGGAAAGCAGACAGAAGACATTTCTCGGCGAACAGAACTTACGGGATTTAGTCGCAAAGCTTTTGAATCGCATCAGGCGTACCGCCAAGAAGTCCGCAGACTACTTGAGGTTTAACGTGCGCAAATGTGCAATGGTTTTCAGCGCATCTTCGGCGAGGTAACGTGGCAACTTGGAATAAAGAATTCAATCCGTCCGTTATCACTGACCGTGTTGAGCAAACAAAGAAAAACGATGGGAGCGGTAAAGCCACGTTCAATGGTCTTGATTTCGAAGAGCATGTATCAATCCTAACGTCGATGTTGCAACTCCACCAGGAAATTCCTGATGACATACGGAAGAGAATCATAGTTCAGTCATTGTTTGCCTCAGCCTCCTCTGGACAAGTGACTCCGACGGCTCTACTCGCTGAAGTTACAGTGCAAGAAAAACTGTATCTATCCACCCCAAAAAAACGATTTCGCTTGGTATCGAGCATCTCGATCTCACTCCCCCAAGAGCCTCTAACTATTAGATTTAAAGATAGCCAAATTTGCTTTGGATGGAAGGAGAATAAATCGACGCAAGTAAATCGCAGCAAATTAATTTCGAGTGGAAGAGACACCATCATTGGTACCGTGCCAATGTTCTACACCACGATTTCTGCCCTTGTGAGTGCGCGTTCAGAATCTGAAGCCGCGACGCTCGCGTTAGATCATATTGATTTGATACGCGGGATGTGGAATCTTTGGAAAAATAGAGGGTTACATACCCGAATATCTATGGGGGCTCGTTCGCCTGTCAATGCTTTCATTTTGGGCCCCATACATACTTTGCACACCCCAACAGGTGCCCTTGCAACTGAAGCTTGGTGGTACGAACCGTCGTATCGAGGTTCTGTTTCAATATGGCGAGAACATAGTCGAGTAGCAAATATGCTCAAGTTTGCTGAACGTGCGCGTAGAGCACTTCGATGCTTACCTTATCGATATACCGTGGAATCGGCGATTGTCCGCTATACCCGTGCTCTTGACTCAAGGGATTGGAACAATTCCTTTCTTCAACTTTGGTCCATTATTGAGTTGCTGACTGGCACCACTCAGAATGACAGCCACAAAGTAACGGTAAGGCGAGCAGCATTCATTTTTCAAGATCATGAATACGCTTCAGAGGCTCTACGACATCTCAGGTTTTATCGCAATACAGCAGTGCACTCAGGAACTGAAACTGAGCAGATTGAACCGCTGATGTACCAAGCAAAGAACACTGTCGAGGCTCTGATTGAGTTTCACTTATCGAAGTCCGGAATGTTTAGTTGCATAGATGAGGCAGCCAGTTTCCTTGATTCTCCGCTGGCACTTGCCGATATTGAGAAAAACATACGAAAACTCAGAGCGGTCCGAAAATATCGCCACCCAGTTAATTGAGAGTTGGCTATTCGATTCCAACAATTGGTTTATTGTTCTAGGCTGGGGGGCTATGTTTAGCCAATCTCCTTAAAACCATTCGCCGTAAGTGCTGGCTGAAGCTCCTTAAGCGCGTTGGCCGGCACGCCCAGCCACATGAGATTTCTAGCTCTTGTAATCGCAACATACCCAATACGGCCGACCTCTGTACCAACACCGGCCAGCAACGCACTGACGTGCTCTTTGGTGGCTATGTAGAGAACAGCGTCGAGGCTTTCCCCTTTAACTTGATGAACGGTGTCGATCCGTAGGCGAACCGTTTGATTGGCGCCAAGATCGTCTGCCGCCATCAGTGGCGTATTAGGCAAACCTTTCTTGGCCAACTTGTTTCCCACGTTGTCGGCAGACTTCAGGCCGTGCTCTTTCTCTATTGTTGCGAGCAAAGCTTTTACCCGCGCCAGCAAATGGGGATGCCACTGCGTATCGGCGAGCAGCCCTGATGAAGGTAATCCCAAGTTCGCATCGCGTGTGAAGCTCCAAATCAGGCGGCACAATGGCCTAGTTTCTGGATAACGGCCTGATTGGATCATCTGCGTAACCAATGCGTGAGGGGGGGCAGCTAGCAAGCTAGTGATGCACCCAGCAACCAGTTTGAACGCACCGAGATAGTCCTGCTGCTTATCTCGGTATAGAGCCGCCAGCGCAAAGCGCTGGACTAGGCCTTGGCCGACAGGTGCGGCCTTTCCTGCTAACTTATTAGCTAGTTCGCGACCACGACAAAGTACAGCCGAATCTTCAACCTTCAATCCTGCCGCAATCACTGCCGCCTGGAAGCTTTCAAGTAATTTCTCACGGTCCGCAGTCTTGTAAGGGACAAAAAATGTTCCGTGTGCGGTAAGGGGAGTGCCACGATCGGCAACATCGGCACGCGCTGAAATACGGTTAGCTAAGTCCAAAATCACTGGGGCAGATCGATAATTTCGAGTCAGTCCGTAGCTCGAAACATTTGGTCTTTTTCCGTATTCCGCGAGGAACTTTCCGTCGGCCCCTGCGAACTCGTAGATTCCCTGATTGGGGTCTCCAATGAGAGAGACTTGGGCCCCAGCAGCAATCAATTGTTCAATGATCGCTTGATGCATCGTTCCGATGTCTTGCGCCTCATCAATCAAGATATATGGGTAGCGCCTTACCAAGGCTCGGAGGATATTTGGCTGATCCTGCAAAGTACGGTAACACCAATAGCGCCCGAGATTGTGTGTATAGGCTCCCGTGCGCCCTAGGCGTTGCACAAGCTTTTCAGCCTCGACTGGGTCCAGCGGAACGACTTGGTCGTTGTGGGAGTAACAAAATTCCAGAGCAGCATTGTCGTTGATAGCAACCTGCATCTGGTTAATGCTCACGGGGAACTTTCCCGGCCAGAAAGAAAAACCACTCAAGAAGGCTTCGCTCCCGATCACAAGGTATGGCGCTTGTTTCGCGCCCATAGTCCGGTGTGCATGCGGGTGGAGAACATTACGTGTGATGAAGCCATCAAGGGTGTCGATTTCAACCCTACTAGCTACAACGCCAAGCGACATATCTTGCACTAGCTTTTGGTAGCCTTGGGTGAATGTGTCCACAGCTACGTTGGAAAACGACAACAATGCCACACGGCCACGGTGATCACCTAACTGTTGGCGAATTTTCGCTAGTCTCCTCACCGCTGTTCGTGTTTTGCCACTGCCAGCACAGGCAACCACTGACATTGGCGTCAGCGGAGCGTTGATGATGGCGTGCTGCTCTGTGGAGTTCACGGTCATGGCTTTACATCAGCGGTCTGACATGCATGCTTGATGGCATTCAGGATGTAGTCGGGCACTTTGCAAGCGGCACCTTCTGCCAAAACTTGGGCGAGCGCTTGACCAAAGCGGCCTTTCTGGATGTTGTTCTGTTCGCGCTCGAACATTCCTCTAAACAGCGCTTTGGCCTTGGCAGCATCATCCACTGCCGCTGCAACGGCAGCCTCCACTCCTGCTCCAATTTGCGGGTGCATGTCCTTGAGCGCCTGCAGCATGGCTGCCCTGTTATCCACATGGAGTGCTAAGTCGTATTCCAATGTTTTGACACCATAGAACACCTTCACAAAGGCATCTTCCGATGCCTTCATTTTGGCGGTGTTGTCCGAAACGGTTACGACGCTGTTCAGTGCAGGGTAGAGCGCCTGAGGTTTGCCACCGTCAGTCGGCTGACTCATTGGGTCAGCATCTGTGATTATCGAGACGGGAATCTTGAGCGCTTTTTCCCCGAACAATGGCATGAACGAGTCGAAGTTCAAACCCTCAACGCTAATCAAGCTCACACCGTGCTCGCGCAGCTTGAACCCAGCTTTCTCCGCCAGCATGCTTACCAGCATCAGCTCTGCAGCCCCCTCCACGAAAATCACTCGGCGGGCAAAGAAAATCTCCGTGCGAGTGATGTCGAGATAGCGTTCCAGTTTTTCGCGCTTGCCTTTGCTAAAGGTGATGTTTCTCGGAAAGAACGTTTCCACCTTCTCGCCAGTATCCACTAGACAAGTCAAACTATCGAGGTTAGCGATGCTGGCGAAATTGGAGGAATGGCTCGTGACAAAGAGCTGGACGGGCTTTTCCCCTTCAACAGCCTTAATCGTTTCAAGGTACCCCAACAAGACAGCCTGCAGTTGCGGGTGCAAGTGAGCTTCCGGTTCTTCGACAATGAGCCCCCGATAGCTTGCTTCTGGGTTCTTCGCCAGTTCGCTGAGCACGACGGCCATGAAGATGAGGTTATTGAAACCTAGGCCATTCTGCTCGATTTCAAAAGCATCAACCAAAACTGATAACCGAGCAGCCAGCCGTTGAAAGTCGCTGCCACTCAACCCCAAGTCCAAAGTCTGAGCAAGTTGAGGGCCGAGCATGGAGTCATGACGACTTTTGATCGCGTTGTGCGTGTTGACGACCGGCTTATGCTGCTTCAGTTCGTCATCGAGTTTTTTTAGTGCGTCATTGATGCCATCACGCCCATCGTCATCCGCGAGCAGCTGAAAAAGCCGAGCCAACTGGCTGGTCCGGCTCGGCTTCAAACCTTGAGCAGCATCTCGCAAAGGCGGTAGGTAGACACCGCGCAGGTTCTCCATCATATCGGTGGTAAGACCAACATCTTCATGATCTCCGCACCAGCGCTTTGCTCGAAGACGGCCCGTTTTGTCCGCTTCGGAATAGCGGATCGTAATGTGGACCTCCATTTTTCCATTGCCATCGGGTTTCAATGCAGCTAAGAAGTCAGCCTCTTCATCAGCATTGAGATCCACGAAAACGTAATGGAAGACGATGTCTCCAGCCGGATTGCCTGCCGGCGGCCGATGAACATCCTCAATGTCCAAACGAGGATATGGCTCGTCATGTCCTGCGAGTAGTGCTCGAAGTGCATCCACAACTGCAGTTTTCCCGACGTTATTGGCACCGACGACAACGTTGAGGCCAGGTTGGAATTGAAGCTCTGATTTGATGAGCTTTCTAAAATTGGAAATGGTCAGTTTGGCTAGATACATGAGATATTTTGCTTGAATGCGACACCGAGCAACGCATGGTACCGTTTCAGAGATTTGTTACCAAGATGTACCACAAATTTGACGAGTGGGATGACTTGATACCTTCGTTAGTTACCCATATCGCCGAGCAGATCGACAACACTAACCCCTAACGGCTGAGCCACTTTGGATAAAACCAGCAAGGAAGGATTGCACTTTGCTCGCTCAAGCTGGGAAATATAAGTCCTGTCCAATTCCGCACGATCAGCCAACTCCTCCTGAGAAAAGCACTTCTCGACGCGAAGTGCTCTCACGTTTGCTGCGAGCAAATCCAATAGAAGGGCATGGCGGTCTTTTTTCATGCGCCAAAGCATGATTGTGGCGCGATTGTCAGTCCACGGAATATAATCTACAAGCCAGCTGCTTGCGATTTCCGCTACATCCACAAATCAGACTCAAAAAAACTAGTTAGCCCAAGAGAGGACGTTATTCATACTGGGTGCAAGGCATAGGTACTTATCGGGAATTTAGGCAGCAACTTTTTGAAACCAACGGGGAGTCATATGAAAAGAGTCATCGTCGCATCTGTAACACTACTCGCAATCAGCTTGCTTGGCGGGTGTGCCAATCCATCCGCCTGTATGGGGTCTACATGCGTATCCATCAACAAAGGCGAACTTGCGAATCTGACTCCGGATGAGGCATCCAAAGTCGAACGCGGAGAGCTGGTAAAGATCCAGCAGTGGGCGACCAATAACGGAGCCGCCTACCCTGCCGAGGTTCCAGAGAACCAGCTTGAGTTGATCGGGAAAGGCGCATCCAAGTTGTCGGCCCGCGACTATCCCCAAGGAGTGTCCGTCTGCGTTCATGCCAATCTTGTTTGCCAACCAAATCTGACCACCTATGTATCGACGGTACTGGAAAAGAAATACGGCTTCCATATCTTGAAGGATGCCGCATCTGCTGATGCAGTGTTCTACATCGATGCCAGCATCTTCTACGGAATCCCACACCCTGATTTGGCTAGCAGTATCGAATACGCAATCACTGCGCTCAAAATGCCTCTGGGGGAAAACAACGACCAGTTGGATATCAATGGCCTCCCTCTTATGCACATCCCAAGGGAGAACGAGCTCAAGGTCGTCACCATCAATCTGATTAAAGTCGATGTGCACAATGCAGAACCATTTGCCGGTTACGGGATGGTCAAGCGTGGCGCAGGGGCGCTCTGGTACAAGAAGGGCAGCACAAATCCGCGCTACTCACTATCTGGTGTGTGCAGTAACAAGGTATCGGCGAACGATGCTGCCTTCAAGATGTTCTTGCAAGTTCTGAACGAGCTCCTAACAAGAGCCGTTGAAAAACCTCAGCCTGCACACTAGTCGAGCAATCTACTTATCAACCGTATCACTCAACCATTGTTTTAAATCGAAAGGGAAATAGGAATGCGTATTTTGAATTTATTGGTAGCTGGTTTGATGGCTGTTTCATCCATTGCAGCATCCGCTGACGAACTCAGTCCCGCGTACGCTGGCGTTCGTGTAGGTACAGCAAGTTATGGCTTCACGGGGACAAAGAACAATTCGGGTACCACTACAAGCGTCTATGCCGGCTATGTGTTCGGTGAGCGTAATGACAACGGCATCATCACAACTAAGGCGCTCGAAGTCTCGTTCATCACCGTAGGCAAGTTGAAGGACGATGCCAATATATTGGATGTGTCTTCTTCGATCATTGATCTATCGCTGATCCAGCGTGCCAATTTTGGGGCATTCAATATGCGTGGTGGTATGGGCTTAGCCAGTTCAAAACTGACCTATGGCACGTCCACAAGTTCTACCGCGCAACAACGTGTTGGTATCAGCGCCAATTTAGGGGCGGGATATAACGTCACGAAAAACATCACGGTTGGCGTGGATGCGGCGTTCTACCCCATGGCTTCTGCCATCGCGCAGACCTATGCGACGAACTTCAACCTAGGCGCGGCGTATCGCTTTTAATTAGGGTTATATCAAGTATGGGAAGGGGAAATTCCCTCTTCCCATTGCCGACAAAACACATGAACAGCGAAAACACATTCTTCTACATCTTACTGGCCGTCGTGGTGATTGGCTTCGCCATCCCCTTTGTGCAGGCGTACTACTACAAGAACAAGTCCCGTGGAGTAGCTCCTAAGACAGTAGCAAAGGTTTCTGTTTGTAACGATGACCATGCAATGCAGCGCTTCGGCGAAGGCAGTAACTATGGCGGGTTTATGACGCATGACCCTGTGTTCAAACACTCCCCAACCAACGATTTCTTCGACCATCCACTCGAATAGGTCTAAGTTGCCTACGTTGGCGTTTTCTTCCTCTCTGCCTCTGCCTCACTCCCATAATAAGCCGTCCCGACACTCTCCCGAGTATGCCCTGCCCGCTCCATCAACTTCTGCTTGGCCAGGTGCAGTTCATCCGGGTCGACCTTTGAAGCATCCCCTCCCCTGATCGGCGGCTCCTGTCCTGTCAGTGATTTGTATGACTGATGCATATACTGGTGCCGCAAACCATGCGTGGTCACCCCTTCGTCTGCCAAAGTAATCCCCAACTTGTCCCGAATCACATAATAGAAGTGCTGGATCTTCTGCTCGGCAGACTTACCCCGTCCGCCCAACTGCCCCGTCTTTTTATCAGCGATCGCCTGAGCCTTCTCAAGAACCGCACGCTGCACATCGTTCTCGATCGGCACGAACCGAGAACGCCCTCCTTTAGTTCCTTCGCGCACATAGAGCGCATCCCCCTCGTTACCAACGCCCGGACGCATCAATACCGATTCTTGAATCCTCAACCCATATGCCCAGCACTGCTCCAACCACACCGCAACCGTCTCCTCCCCCAAGGCTCGAATGTCTGACAACACCTTCAGGGGATCCAGCCCTTGCCCAACCCAAGACTTGTCTTCTTGAGCAACTGTCGATCGCCGCACAGAGGCTCTATCCTTCACATACTTATCCGAACCCATCACCATACCTGGCTTGCCGATCCATTCGCAGAACACACGCATCACACTTATCTTGTTCTGGATGGTTGAAGGCGATTGCCCCTGCTCTTCCAAGAAATTGAACACCGCCACCAAATGCTTCTGACTGAGACTATGTACCGACTCGATCCTGTACCTCAGAAACATCAAGTCGCTGAAGAAACCCAGCACGGTCTGCATACGCCTCTCCTGAGTGACGTTACCCACCTTCTTATCCTTGTGAGCCGCCTTGTCTCGATTCTCTTGAAGCACCCGATGTATCTCGTTCAGCAATTTCTTGTGGATGCGATGTGAGCCAGAGCGGTATTCAGAGTTCTTTCCATCCACACGCCCCTGTTTGATTACTGGCCTACCCCGTGTCTGCAAAGGCAAACCATCAGCACCTGCAGAATGGACATCATCACCCAACTGGCTCATCTCTTTTGTCTCGCTTTTCTGGTATGTCCTTTCTTGACCTTGACGGGCGCGGGTGGTGAATCAGCTTTGTCGGGGATGGATTTCAATGGAGTGGGAACAGCCTTGCTCGCCAATCTGGGTGCGCCCCATGCTCCAACGTTGAACGTCAGCCCGCCCGCGCTCTTTGTCTCGGCGCGACAATCATCCTGCTTCATACAAAGTTCCTTCCTTGTCCTGTCTGTATTTACTCGGTTACTTACCCTTTACTGAATACGTCCGTCCATCTGTGGCTATAACGCGTCCACTCCGCGTGAGATGTTTTTAGGCCTGCGGCCATCGCGATACGTGAGTACCTTGGCAGTCGATTTATAGCGGAATTTCTCCCTTCCCTAAACCAGCAACAGCATTACGCTGTCACCCCGGCTTCGCGCCGTAACTTGTGCCGTCATCATTGACGACTTGCCTCTTAAATCTTTCTACGCTTACACACGGCTTCTCATTCTTGCTCCCTGCGAACAGGAGCTCACCCCGTGAGGGGACCGACTTTTCCTTCGCCCCACGATCTGCCCAACGGCAATCAATCGTAAGTTCAATTGGCTTGCGCCAAGAAGGTGTGCATTGCGGCACGACAGCTTGTCCTATTGCGACACTGTCTTTCATTCGTTACCTGGTTCGATCTCAGTTTTCTGTCCTACGTCTGTTATTCCCACCTATCGGTGAGCAGTACGACGAACAACCTGATGCCACGCGCCCAAATGCCACCAGCCACTGGCGCGATCACCTTGCGGCATCGTGCAGATGGACTCTGGACATTAGGCGTCCGCATCGGACTTACTAACTGTATCTACTTCGGGTCAATTGAAAGAGTTGGTGTCCAGCCCGGACAGGGCGAACGACGATGAAGTGGGTGTCCTGTTCGGACATCAATTCACCGCCAAGCTGATTCCACCTTGCGGCGGATCGGATGAGTTTGCGTATAGCGTTACTCGATGTTGCTGTGTCGACTCTAGACACTGCGATGGTGCTACTTGAAATTCCTGTTTATGTCTTCGATTCCTCTCAGGCACCCACAGGGAGCGCAGTCCTATTACCTAGACCACTCGGACATTTCCCAGAGGGAAAGTGCGTGCATTGTCTGGAAAGGAATTTGCAAAGTCAAGATATTTTCAAATCGATTATGTGCCACGTCAGTATTGGATTTTGCAAGGTTGCTCTGTGTTTGCGCGGTTGGCTATTCACTCTGTATTAGACAAATTTAGTTGCTGCTTGCAGCGAGGCACAATTTTTGAATTCGCTAAGCATTACGAAGTGCATTTTCTCTGGGGGAGTGGGCGAAGGTGGTTTTGACAGTTGAGATCGGTGACGCGTCTTGTCGAGAGTGACTTCCGTTCCATACTCGGCTTTAAGAACGGCTATAACGACATTTGTGTCAGCTAGTGGAATGCCATGACGTTCCATTCTCGGCTTTAGGAACGGATATTTAGCTTTCGCGCCGGTATGCGGTGGAAGTTACTGATATTGCCGTTCCTAACTCGGCATTCTGAACGGCACACTGGTTTATAAATTGGCTGAATGTGTATTCACGTTCCTAATGAGCCATAACTGAAAATCAAAGCTTTCATTACTTATAAATTCGCGTCGTACCTGATGGCCCAGCTGTGATGCCATATTGGTTTTCGACTTGGCAGACAACCCGGCACCCATGTTCAAATAATCTGTCAAATTCTTGAGTTTTAAGTCGCCTTAGGGTCGTGGGGAAATTTGATGCGAATTTAGCAGAGTCGCATGTATCACCTGTGGTTACTGGAGTATTGATATACAGGTACGCCCCGCGTCCATGAGCCTGTTGAATGTAATTCGCAAAGGTTCGCACGCGAAGTGATCGCGATTGGTCGGACATGATGTCTGCCACTCGTTTTAGGCGAAAAGGATTCAATGCTCCCATCGAAAAACCATTTGCAAGTGGAGCACCGGCATCTGATACAACGATTATTTCCTCAGAGAGTTTCGACTCCCCGCGTCCCGCATCGAAGAATGGTTCCAAGCCAAGATTGTCGTAAACACCACCGTCATATAAATGGAGGTGTTTGTAACCAATGTCGACGTTCACTTCTTGGTCAGCCTGAGATCCCCATGGACGTCGTTTCCATTGGAAGAGGTGAGCATCAAATTTCAGCGGCCCAAAACCTCCAGGAAATGCAGCAGACACAGCTAGCGCATTTGAGAGCGGAAAGTTTCCTGGCGGAGCATAACCAAGCGAATAATCGCCTAGGCTGTTTGACTTAAATCGGAAACGCTTTCCGTTCTCAGCTGTCGTGCCATTCACCGACCACTCCGGTATAAGAGGAAGATCAGCAAGTTTTGCTTTCACTCCCCATTCGTCTTCAAGTGCCAGTGCAAGCAGATTCGCTCTGGCTAATATGAACTGCCAATTTTTGGGGTGACGCAATTGACGAACGGCGCTCCACTGCATGCTGGAGGCGCATAGTTTCTTACGTAGACTGGGGAGTACGAGAGATAAAAATATTTCTGAGGACGGCCATCTCAGTTTGTTTTCCTGAAGCATCAAACCAACCAACAGACTCCCCCCGGAAACTGTTGAGATACGGCTCACATGTTCCAGCAACTGCCGTTCAGCGAAAAACTGTAGTACGCCAAGATGGAAAACCATTGCCCTCACGCCACCTCCAGAAAGTGCGAGTGCGATCGAAGGCGATTTAGAGCTATTCATCCTCTGACTTCCCCTTGAAGGATTTGTATGTCGTGTTCGCCGACAATCAGTGAGACTGCTGGCAACCCTTCATCCGCCATTCCCAGCGCGAGATAGACCAATTGCAATATGTCATCGTGGCTGGGTTGACTTGAATGTCCTGGAGGATGACTATGCCATTCCCCCAGATAGCCTACTACTCCTGCTGTTCGCTTCGCAGCATCTTCAACCGCTGCCGCGAGTCCGTCCACACCTCGCTCAAACGAAGTTCTACTAGACTTGCTGTCTGTTGGTGCAGGAAAAGCATCGACAATAACCACAGCTTTAACATTGAGGTCATAGTATCCGAGCAATATCCCGCCAGTTTCAGTTGGAAAACTTTTCAATCTCATGGAGCGAAGTTTTTCTTCAATACCGGCGTCAAAGAACAGCTCAAGTTCATCAAATTTCATATTGCACTCTGAAGCAACAGGTACATCGTAAACTACGATTGCCCCGGTCTCTGCATTACGATCCCACACGCGAATTAGTGCATCTGAGCGAGAAGCTGCTTGCTGAACTTGTTCTGCTATATTGCCCGCATGACCAGTTATTCGTGAGTACGGCATAACTGTCGAGATATCACGACAACTGGCTCCACTCCAAAACGTTGCCAGATTGCCTTCCAGATGTTTGCTTCCCCAGTCATGGTTGATTAGCGCACGGTAGTACTGCGCCTCAAGCGTTCGCAACCTTGTCGACCTAGCTGCATCTTCAGCCAAAAGAACTGCGGAGTTCCCGTCGGGCGTCACAAAAACAGAAAAATGGCGACCGATCGCATTATTGGTACTGGCAAGGCGTGGGTACTCAAGTGTTGTTGAGGCATCAATCACTAGCTGTGCTTCTTGAAGTGTTTGCCATACTTTTTCTTGGGATGTGTCGCAAGCGTCTGCAAACAATCCAATTACTTTGCTGGCTCCCTGCATTGCAGCATTGTGAAGTTCCACAGCCACATCAGTTTTGGTTGCGCCAATTTGATGTGTCAAAGCGACATGTCGAGATAGGTTATGCGGCTTGATATGATCTTTGTCGACAACGGTCCATCGGCCCCAACCGCTACGCCCCCATAGATTTAACATCGCACTTCCCAGCGATCCTGCTCCTATAAGCACACCATTAGGGCCAGCATCGAGAATGCCAGATTGATTTCTGGCCATTTCCGGACTATTGCAACGCAATACTTCCATTGGGAACACTTGTTGGACTCGCCATTCATTACTTTCTTGATCTCCAAGCAATCCTGTCGAACGGAAATATTTATTGTCATGGAAGAACAGCGCTCCTAAGGAGCACCCAAGTTTAAGAGATCCCAAAGGAATAAAAAATGCGCGATGAAATATCCGCTCTGGGTCTCCGCCTAGCGTGCGGCAAACGGGTACATGAAGGAGAATGATGGTAAAGGCTTCATCAGCAGTTGCTGCAATTCCTTGGTCACCTACACGTGCTTGCACCAATTTGCACAAATTATCGATGATATCTGCGCCACGATCAGATAACATTTCGGACAGCCCTCCAAGTGTGGTTGGATCACGTTCAACTTGTCCTTGAAGGATTGGTAATAATGCAAGTTCAATAGGGGCGACTGGTAACTGCTTTGGATTACCATTCTCAGCGCTGGAGGTCAGAAAGAAAGTTTCGCCGTTATCAGGTCTCTCACCATGACGATTTACAAAGAACTTCTGTTGGCTATTCTTTCTTTGCTCATCAAAATTCCATGGCAGAACGAGTTCATATTTTGTAACGAAGAAAAGCTGTTCAACTTGCTGGTCAGATGCGTGTAGCTGATCTTTAGAGCTTGCTTCGAGCCACCATTGGATTCGCCTCAGGAATTTTTGGGGAGTCCAAGTTCTCAAGACTGATGCTGCTGGCTCGTAATACAAGCAAAGGCTAGCCGCAGCTCCAGGAACAACTTGGTGTTGATGAAGGATTATTGGAAATCCTTTCCGTAACGCTAAGACTTCAATAAGTTGCTTCTGATCTTCTGGAACGCAGAGCGCTAAACGTTCTCGATAGTTGATGCCCTGAGAATTATTCGGCGGGACTCCATCGCACTCAACGTCGACAATGACGCATTCCAATTTACTTGTCCCGCCTACATGACGGCAAAGTTCGATAATCGAAAAATCGCGTTGTCTGATTACCGCCTCTGCTAAGGCCCTTGCTCGCGGCAATTCAAGTGTTTCAATGCTGTCGACCTTTTCGACGTTAATAAGCGCGTTGAATTCGACGTCCATTAACCAGCCCTTGGGGGACGCGACGCAATAATCGCTGGCGCACCAATTGCAGCCGCTCGCGCCCAACTAACACCTCCATTAGTTATTTCAAAGGTCAGGGGCTCAGGATTCGTAGCATTGGGTTCCTCCATTGTGACCAAAAACTTTCGCCCTTTGATTTCTTTCAAGTACTTTTCATATGCCTTTCTTGCTTGAATATGCGGCGGCTGTATTTGTTCATATGCGTCTTTGGAATCAGGCACAGGGCGACTACAGCTAACTACATATGCATCTGATTTACCCATGAGCAGCAAATCCTTGACCAGTGGTTTGGGCTCCGTCTCTTTTTCTCCCTTTTCATCGCTCAAGGCTAAATAGCTGCAGTGGTGTGGAATATTTAGCAGATTCCAAGCTAGTCTGGATTCGTTCTTGTGCGCTTGCGTTGAAAGAACAATATCTTCGATGACATCCCACGTAGAATCTCCAAAATGGAGATAATCATAGGTTTTGCCGTCAGCACTTAGTCTTACATTGAATACGAGTGAAGCATCATTTCGTATGATGTCCCCCTCTTCGCAATGTTTTATGAACGGGGAGTGGCAGAAGAATTCTGCACCATCGTTTTGAAGTGTAAACCCATCAACAAGTTTACCTGCGTCCACAAACAGGTGATCTCGTGCATTCGCGGGCAAGCCCCGTTCCTTCAATTTTGGTATAAGCCAATCCATTAACGGCTGAGGCTTTGAGAACACCAGAATATCCTTTCCCTCAAGCAATCTGTACCTGGCCTCCTTCCGAAGAAGGGCGAACTCGTCACTAAGTTTATCTCCTGTGACTTCCTCTAGCAGCATAGCTGCGGGTACCCACAACTTTTTTATCTTAATCCGGCCATTGCCCTGATATTTGTCTGCGTGCTGTAACTCGAAAAACTCGGTGCTGCCTTGAATGTGATCCAAGTCTGCATGTGTAAAGGCAACAACATCGAAATAATCCCGATCAGCAGCCTTCAGTTCATCCCGAAGTCGTTTGTCTAAATCGATTTCTGGAGTTTCTTCGTTCTCGCCTTTCAGGTGATGGCAGAAGTCGAGCAATACGCGCCACCCCTTTGACAGAATGATCTGTGTCGTATCACCGTTTCCAACTGGATAAATAACAATCTTGTGCTGATCCGTCATATTTTCCACCTTTCGTGACCAAATTGGCCTAATTAGCACTCTACACATCAGAGTGCCAATCACTGTATCTAGTTAACAAAATGCTGTCAAGACACTATATCTAGTGTTTTAAAGCGAAATGCGTGCGTGCGTGCGTGCGTGCGTGCGTGCGTGCGTGCGTGCGTGCGTGCGTGCGTGCGTGCGTGCGTGCGTGAGTGCGTGAGTGCGTGAGTGAGTGAGTGAGTGAGTGAGTGAGTGAGTGAGTGTCAGTGCCGAATATGGCCTTTTTACGCCAAGCGTTCTTGCTGAACGGGAGAGTTTGCAGCCCCTTTAACATCCCCAAGATAAGGTCAGTCAGAATATTTTGCGTTTGCCGGGTGTCTCTGCTCAAACTTTGTCTTCCCCACTTTGCATTGCAGACGTTAACGAGAGAATCAAAAAATCATCCGCTATGGCCGATTATGCAAAGTCCTTAATTATGTGAAGTGAAAGGTTGATAGCTGCACGAAGCGCTGACTGGCACTGACACAGCTGAAATTCAGACCTTCACATAATCTCAGCGACTTCAGAAAATCTGATCAGCGAGTCAAACAGTAGGTGAACTGGTGCCACACATTGGCATTCTCTTACGAAAACGAATAACTGCAAATTTCAATGTTATTCGTTTCAAATTCTTCTTTGGAGTGACTGACAATCTCTGTAGTTTATTCCCTAGGAGAAACCAATGTCACGGCAGAAACATCCAATAGCTCCCTGTACAGATGAATACAAAATGTCTGATTGGCTAACTCAATCTGAGATTGATGACCTGTGCATGCCGCTAAAGCAGAGTGCAGCACAGATTCGATTCATGCGCGGCATTGGAATCAAGGTTTTCAACAAACCCAATGGAGCTGCCCTTGTATTTCGCGCTCATCTTGAAGAAGCGACAACTCCACCCCAAAGGGCTGCAAAACCAATAAAACATCAGCCAAACAGTGACGCTTTAACTTTGGCTTTTCAACGGCATCCTTAAACGTATCCAAAATGGTTGGGCGCAGAAAAAATAATCCTCTTGGACTTGAACCACGCGTATATCCAAAACACGGTGCATTTTATTATGTTCATCGTAATGGTCGATGGGAGAAACTCGGTACAGATATCGAGAAAGCGAATGAGCGTGCAAGAGTCCATAATGACTCACGTGGTCTGTACGGCACGATGGTGTACTGGCTGGATATGTTTATCGTGGATTGTGAGGAAAGAGAAAAAAACCGCGACCTCTCCAAACGTACGCTAGAGGACTACCGAAGGGATATCGAACCGCTCAAAATTTACTTTGAAGCGCCCATGTTGCCGACGGACATTGAACCGAACCATGTACAGACTTATTTGAAGATCGGAGCTAAAAACAAACGCCCAGTTCGTGCAAATCGTGAGAGAGCGTGCCTTTCTGCTTGCATGTCATGGCTTATCCGCTCAAAAAAAGTGGAAGGACTAATAGTCAATCCATGTATGCGTGCAAGCGGCATTAAACGCAACCGAGAACGTAAGCGTGAACGCTATGTAACGCATGAAGAATACAGGGAAGTATTCGCGGTCGCTCCGCCGCAAGTACAGTCGATGATGGAACTGACTTATCGAACCTTACAACGACCAGAAAGCGACATCCTCGATTGGACTCTATCCAACATCACCACCAAGGATGGCAAGCGCATTTTGCGTGTGGCGCAAGGCAAGACAAACGGCAAGGTTGTGGATATCAACATTTCGGAAGACCTAGACAAACTACTTCGAAAACTTGTCGGTGATATTCCTAGAATCGGCACGCCACTCATCTGTTGTAGCCGAGGAAAACACAAAGGGAAGCGTTACACTTACGATGGCATCAGTTCCATGTTGAAACGCTCTATAGCCAAGGCTAACCAGCTACGCAAAAAGAATGATGTGCCAGAAACCATCCCATCTTTCGGATTCCGTGATCTCAAGGGAAAGGGAGCTACCGATATGTGGTTATCAGGGATACCCATCGAAGAAATTCAACTTCTATGTGGTCACGAGGATAAAGCTACAACAGAGGCATACATCAAGCAACGGTGGAGAGAAACTGCAACGCCTAATTTGGTAATAATGACTGTCTAAGATGGCTCTGCAAACCAGCAGAATCATGGGGTACAATTAGTAGGTTGTAGCTTTTATCTTAGACAGGTCTAGAATCAAAACCCTGTAATTGTGGGCTTTCTGTGGCAACTCACCAGTCGGACTGTTAATCCGCAGGTCCCTGGTTCGAGTCCAGGTCGGGGAGCCAGATAAAATAAGGCCAACAGCAATGTTGGCCTTTTCTTTTCAGTCCACACTTCCCCCAAAGACAAAAAATACTTCTGAGGAGATTTTGCGAATGTGAAGACTGGGGAGAAGCGTAAAAATAGCCATAACTTTCGATTGAAAAAAATATTATTAACGGTCAAATTTCTGCTCAAAGCTGCTCATGAATAATTTTTGGGCAGACAACTCGAACGCTGATTGCGCTTCCAGTTCAACTTATCTCAATCCGATTTCTTCCGCTTTCCTTGGCACGGTATAGAGCCGCGTCGGCACGAGCCATGATACTTTCGACTGTAGTATCCCCGGCATTGAACATTGCTATGCCAATGCTGATTGTGACAGGAATCTTTCCGTTGCTGCTCTGTGTGGGTGTATCAGCCACATAGCCCCGAAAGCGCTCGGCGAAGAGTGCGGCGCCCGCAGAGTCAGTTCCCGGCAGCATGATTCCGAACTCTTCGCCACCTAGACGCCCGAGCAGATCGATGCGGCGCAAACGTTGTTTTGCCATATCGGCAAAATGTTTGAGCACGGCATCACCCGTAGCATGACCATAGGTGTCGTTGACGCGCTTGAAGTGGTCGATATCCACCATCAAGAATGCTGTCGGCTTTCCGAAGCGTATAACATGCGCCAATTCCATCTCTAACTGCTCAATCAAATGCCTCCGATTTGACACTCCGGTCAGCGGATCTGTCGTCGCCAAGCGCTTCAACTCCTGCTCCATCTCCTTGCGTTGCGCGATGTCCTGAAATACCGCCTCCACACCGACGATCTGGCCATTTTCATGCATCGGTGTCACTGTTAGTTGAACGGGAAATATTTCACCGTTCTTGCGGATAAATGCATCCTCGACACCCCGCCGAATTCCATCGCTTAGCGTCTGGTAGATTGGACATTCTTTCTGCGGATAGAAAGAACCATCCTTGCGATGATGATGGAAGATGTCATGTTGATTCTTACCCAGCACTTCTTCCTTAGAGAACCCAAGGATGGCAAGCGCAGTAGGATTAATAAAGGAACAACGGCCCTCTCGATCAACGCCAAAAATTCCTTCACCAGCCGAATTCAATAGCAGTTCATTCCATTGAGAAAGCCGTGAGATTTCCGCTTCCGCCTGTTTGCGCTGGCTAATATCCATGGCAGTGCCCGCAACACGTACAGCGCGGCCATCGGCTGAACGTTCGACCGCCATGCCGCGTGCCATCACCCAGACCCAGTGGCCATCTTTGTGGCGCATGCGAACTTCAGCTTCAAAATAAGGAGTTTGCCCCTTGAGATGGCGCATCATGGAATCGCGGCCACGCAGGGCATCTTCCGGGCGTACCAGTTCAGCCAAGGTCGATGACTTAGAACAAAGCTCATCTGGCTGGTAACCCAGAATGTTCATCCAGCCATTGCCCAAGGTCAGCGTGTCACTGGGAATGTGCCAGTCAGTCATGGCCAAGTCCGATCCTCTCAGTGATAGTGCCAAGCGTTCTTCCGCTTCCCGTCGACGAGTCACATCGCGGGTGACACCAAGCAGGTAAGTGATCTTTCCAGCGCTATCGCGCAGCGGTGTTGCATGCGTCTCCAGCCAGCGGCGGGTTCCGCGCTTTCCTTCGACCTGGAATTCCAGCACGCCCGTCTCGCCTTTGAATACCCTTTGCATCAAATCCAGGAATGCGGCACGATGTTCCTGCATCACGAAATTGACCAAGCCGTGTGCATTGGCTTCTTCCACACTATCTGCCTCCAGCATGGCCAGGCCAGCCGGGTTCATCTGCAGCAGCATACCGCCAGCGCCCAGTACCTTGACGCATTCCGGCTCGTTCTCGAGGATGGCCGACAGGAAATTCTTCTGTTCCTGAAGCAATTCTTCTGCGTGCTTGCGTTCCGTAATGTCAATGAATCCCCACAGCGATTCTCCCGTTTCGGGATCCAGAATCGTGCCGCTTAGATCCAGCCAGATATGAGTACCGTCTTTGCGCAGGTGCTCGGTTTGCGCGCGGAATATCTTTCCGGCGGAGAGTGCCGGATAAGCGGCATCCTCCAACGCTTGATAGGCTTCTTCGCTCGTGTAGGTTCGACGGGTAGGCATCCCGGCGAGTTCTCCTGTTCCATAGCCGAGCATCTTCTCAAAAGCCGGATTGGCCCAGATGATTTTGCGATCCCTTACGGTCACGATACCGACCAGATCGTTTTCCAGCAGTGCCTTTTGCTCAGACAGGAGATGCTCCAGACGCGTTTGATAATGCCGACGCTCGGTGATGTCTTCGGCATATACGACAGCCGAAGCGACCTTGCCGTCGTTGCCGGCTATCGGGTAGTAGTTGAGCGAATAGAAGCGGTCCCCGCGCTTATCTTCAGTGTGCCTCACCTTGCCCGAACGGAACACTTCCATAAGATTCTCGCGGCGCTTGGCTGACACTTCGGGTGGAAAGAAATCAAAAGCACATCTACCGATCATGTCCTGCGGTTCTTTTTGGACACGGTGCGCGGCGATGTCATTGATAGCCAGAATGATGCCGTTCTCGTCCACATGGAATATGCTCTCGGTCGTGGCATTGAGAATCGCCTCAAGCTGTTCCTTACTCTGCTTCAGAGCGATATCGCTTCGTCGTTTGAGCTGATAGGACCGCAACCATCCCCAAGCCAGTACCAGGCTGATCAAAATCAGCAGCCCTCCCATCCACACCCAAATCCGGTAAAGCTCATACCAGGACTGGTACAGAATTCGACTGCCGGAAGGCAGATCGGAAATGACGATGCCGTACCGATGCAACTGGCGTGAATCGAACTGGAACTCGCTCGGCGCTACCGTCATCACCGGAATATGGTTGGGATCTTCTCCACCAAGCACACGCAGAAGTATCTCCGCCGCCGCTTTCCCTTGAGCTTCCCCACTGGTAAGACGCCCGCCGGTGATCCCGTAACCCATATAGAACTCATAGGTACCGTAGACGGGCACAGGAGAAAGTTGCGAAACCATAGTGGCCAGATCGGGATAACTGACGAATGTACCCGCGTAGTCTCTGGCATAGGGCATAAGCAGAACCAAGGTGTCCTTACCCAATCTCGGCAGTTGTACGCGCAACTGATCCAAAGACAACTTGTTCCAGAATTCGAAGTTGAATCGTCCGGCATAGGGCGCAACCATGGGCTCCAACTCCTTGCGGATCGCCTCGCCCGTTGTGGTGGAATCAATGATCACGACGATGCGCCGTGCGCCGGGATGCAGCCGACCCATGATCCCGATGGTTTGTCCTGCCTCAAAGGTCTCTGCCACACCGGTGAAGTTGCTGAATCCTGTCAGCATGTCTTTGTGGAAGAAATTTACTCCCGAAAAGACCACAGGCACACCTGCGAAGATCGGATCGTCTCGATATTGACGAAGGAAATTAAAGGCGTCGTTGTCAGCAACCAGGATGGCGGAAAACTTGGTTTTTCGGTATTTGTAGTCCAGCAGATGACGTAGATTCCTGAAG
>JARCRR010000010.1 GCA_029850565.1 Gallionella sp.
GCAATACGCATATAAGCCTCATCAGATTTTGATTCGGCTGCAATGCTTGTTAGTGCTGTTGAGATTCCCTGATTCATCGAGGCATTGTAAGTGGAAATCCGTACGAATTCACTTTGAGATGATATTGACCACTAGTTCTCGAACTGAAACAATCCACGCAGACACGTTGCTTTCAAGACGCAGTTCTCGCAGCCCATTCGGGAGTTCTCAATGGAGGAGTATATGAATATCTTTTTCCGTCAGATAGTTCTGCTAGGTTTATTAATCCTGCCTGTTTCCACCTGGGGGCTTGAGGCAGAAGCGAACGCGTCTGTCACGAAACCGACCACATTGGGATATTGGGGTATCGGCTTCGATCTGATTAACTTCTCCGCCAATCGAAACGGTGTGCTCTCCACTTTCCCTTCACTGACTCAAAACGCAAGTATCCAATCCAATTCAGCTAACCTGCGTGGCTTCGTCGGCTTTCAATTCGATGAATTTTTAGGGGCCCAATTCGATTTGGCAAGTATGGGATCTGTTCGCAGCACGGATCTCGGCGTAACCAAGCAACTGTTCAACCCCACTTTGTTCTCGATCTCGGCAGTCCTGAACAAACCTATATCAGAGAATTTAAAAGCGTTTGGAAAACTGGGGGGCACGTACTGGTATCTTGATCAACCTAGCGCAACTCAAAACACTCCCTCGCTGAATAGCGGATTCGCACCGAGCTTTGGTGTCGGTCTGGATTTCAATCTGTACGGCGGGTCGGAAAGAATGTTGCGCCTCGAATGGAACTACTACAAGATGGACGGAGTACTCTTGAATAGCGCCAACAGCCTGTCTCTAAACGCATTGTTCAATTTCTAGAGACCGATCCCGCAACGTCGATAGAGGATATAGGTATTCTGCTTCTTGCCTTATCAGCCGATTTTGACAACAATGCAGGCAAGTCACTGGAGCATTCAATGCCAAACAAAGCAGTCGCCGATTTCACCCTACCCGCCACAGGCGGAGTCGATTTCACCCTTCATCCCATCCGTAACAAATCGTTGGTGATCTTCTTCTACCCCAAGGACAACACACCCGGCTGTACCACCGAAGTACAACAGTTCCGCGACCTGTACCCTGAATTCCAAAAGTGGGGTTGCGAGGTCGTTGGTCTTTCACGCGACAGCATCAAATCGCATGAAGGTTTCAAATCCAAGTTCACCCTGCCCTTCGCATTACTCTCCGATGCGGACGAGACAGTATGCAATCTGTTCGGCGTGATGAAACAGAAGATGATGTATGGAAAGCAAGTGCGCGGCATCGAGCGCAGCACCTTCGTGCTCGATCAGAAAGGTAGCATCTGCAGGGAATGGCGCGGCCTCAAGGCGGATGGTCACGCGCAAGAAGTACTCGCCTTTGTTCAAACTCTTTAAAGGGAAATCATGAACGCACGCAAAGTATCACCGAACAAAGACATCAAGCTCTTCGTGCTGGATACCAATGTGCTGATGCACGATCCGACCAGCTTGTTCCGCTTCGAGGAACACGATGTCTATCTGCCTATGTTCGTGCTGGAAGAGTTGGACAACAACAAGAAAGGCATGACCGAGGTCGCGCGCAATGCGCGTCAAGCCAGCCGCTTCCTCGATAATCTGGTCAACGACAGCCAGGACAACATCGACGATGGCGTTCCTCTGTCTGCCTTGGGTAACAAGAATGCCACGGGGCGTTTGTATCTACAGACCGAGTTCATACACACCCCTTTGCCTGCCACCTTGGCGAACGGCAAAGCCGACAACGCCATCTTGGGTGTGGTCAGCCATCTGCATACGCTGCATTCCAAACGCGAAGTCGCACTGGTCAGCAAAGACATCAACATGCGCATCAAGGCGCGTGCCTTGGGTTTGTCGGCACAGGACTACTTCAACGACAAAGTGCTGGAAGATACCGACCTGCTGTATACCGGCATGCTCGAACTGCATCCCGATTTCTGGGAGAAGAACGGCAAAGACATGGTGTCCGGCGTGGTCGAAGGACACACCTTCTACAACATCAAAGGACCTACCTGCCGCGACCTGCTGGTAAACGAATTCGTCTATCAGGACGAGGGGGCGGAAAAGCCATTCTATGCAGTGGTCGCCGCACAGGATGACAGCAGCGCCACATTACGCACGCTCACCGATTACACGCACACCAAGAACGCCATCTGGGGCATCACTGCGCGCAACCGCGAACAGAACTTCGTGCTTAATCTGCTGATGAACCCGGAGATCGACTTCGTCACTTTATTGGGTCAGGCGGGTACGGGCAAGACCTTGCTCACGCTGGCAGCAGGCTTGATGCAGACGCTGGAACACAAACTGTATTCCGAAATCATCATGACCCGCGTCACCGTACCCGTCGGCGAAGACATCGGCTTCCTGCCCGGTACCGAGGAAGAAAAGATGTCGCCCTGGATGGGCGCATTGGACGACAACCTCGACGTATTGAATCAGACCAGCGACGAAGGCGGCGAATGGGGACGCGCCGCCACGCGCGATCTGATCCGCTCACGCATCAAGATCAAATCGCTCAACTTCATGCGGGGACGCACCTTCCTCAACAAGTACCTCATCATCGACGAAGCGCAGAACCTCACCCCCAAGCAGATGAAGACGCTCATCACGCGCGCCGGTCCCGGCACCAAGGTGGTGTGCATGGGCAACATCGCCCAGATCGATACACCGTATCTGACCGAAGGCAGCTCCGGCCTGACCTATGTGGTGGACAGATTCAAAGGCTGGCCACACAGCGGTCATGTCACATTGCAACGCGGCGAACGATCACGCTTGGCCGACCATGCGGCGGAAGTACTATGACCGACCCGCTGGATAAGTCCGACGAAGAGTGGATGGAAGAACTGACGCCGAATCAATTTGAGATCTGCCGTAAATGCGGTACCGAACCCGCCTTTACCGGAGAGTATTGGGACTGCCACGACATCGGAATCTACCGTTGCGTATGTTGCGGAAAGCCGCTGTTCGATTCGGAGACCAAATACGAATCCGGTACCGGCTGGCCCAGTTTCTGGCAACCGATAGACGAAGATGCCATCAACTATAACGATGATGACCCGCTCGGTCTGGATCGCATAGAGGTCAATTGTGCCAACTGCGGTTCGCACCTCGGCCATGTATTCGAAGACGGCCCCGAACCCACAGGCATACGCTTTTGCATCAACTCCGCTTCACTCGCTCTGGATAGAGAATAACCAATGAAACTGCTGTTCGACCTGTTCCCCGTCATCCTGTTCTTCGCTGTTTTCAAGGCTTATGGCGTGTTCGCCGCCACAGCGACCGCCATCGTCGCCACCTTCGCCCAAGTCGCTTGGGTGAAATACCGCCACGGCAAGGTGGATACCATGTTGTGGGTGAGTCTGGGCATCATCACCGTGTTCGGCGGTGCGACCCTGTTATTGCATGACGAGACCTTCATCAAGTGGAAACCCACCGTGCTGTACTGCTTCTTCTCCGCCGCACTGCTGTTCTCGCCCATCCTGTTCAAAAAGAATCTGATGCGCGCGCTATTACAAGAAAAGATGACGCTGCCCGATCCTGTATGGCACTACCTCAATCTGTCGTGGAGTGCCTTCTTCGCTTTGCTCGGCTTGGTCAACCTGTACGTCGCGTTCAATTACTCCACCGATGCGTGGGTCAACTTCAAGCTGTTCGGCGCGACCGGCATGATGCTGGTATTCATCCTGGTACAGGCATCGATGCTGTCAAAGTACGTGGAAGAAGACAAAAAGGAAGGCCAGTGATGTTGTACTCCATCTTCGGCAACGATGTTCCGGACAGTTCAGAAAAACGCAAAGGCGCACGCCCTGCTCATCTGGCACGCCTGCAAGCATTGCAGGATGCAGGACGCTTGGTGTTGGCCGGCCCTTTCCCCGCTGTAGATGCTATCGACCCCGGCATGGCGGGCTTCAGCGGCAGCCTCATCGTGGCGGAATTCGCCTCGCTTGAAGCGGCGCAAGAATGGGCGGGGGCCGATCCTTATGTGACCGCCGGCGTGTATGCGCAGGTTGCCGTGCGCCCTTTCAAAAAGGTCTTTCCATCCTGAAAGCCTGCGCCCTTGGGCCTGTGCTATAT
>JARCRR010000011.1 GCA_029850565.1 Gallionella sp.
GTACAGATGACGCAGATGCCGGAACTGGTCGCGCTGATGCACAGCTTGGTTGGTCTGGCTGCCTGTCTGGTCGGCTTCGCCAATTACATTGATCCGCTGGCGGCGCTGAATCTGTCCAGTGCTGAAAAGGCGATCCACGAGATTGAAGTCTATGTCGGCATCTTGATCGGTGCGGTCACTTTCTCCGGCTCACTCATTGCTTTTGGCAAGCTGGCGGGCAAGATCGGCGGCAAGCCGCTGTTGCTGCCGGGACGGCATTTTCTGAATCTGATCGGCCTGTTGATCGTTATCGTGTTCGGCGGACAATTTCTGCACGCTGAAGCCATCAGCGCGGGCATGTTCGCGCTGACCGTGATGACCGTGGTCGCTCTGCTATTTGGTATGCACATGGTGTTGGCCATCGGCGGCGCTGATATGCCCGTGGTCGTATCCATGCTGAACAGCTATTCCGGCTGGGCAGCGGCGGCGACCGGCTTCATGTTGAACAACGACCTGTTGATCGTCACCGGCGCGCTGGTGGGATCCAGCGGCGCCATTCTTTCCTACATCATGTGCCGTGCGATGAACCGCAACTTCATCAGCGTGATCGCGGGTGGATTCGGTGGTGGTGCTCCTGCCAAGAAGTCCGGCGGCGAGGCGCAACCAGCGGGCGAGGTGATCTCTGTTAATGCGGTCGAAACGGCAGAGCTGCTGCGCGAAGCCAAGAGCGTGATCATCGTGCCGGGATATGGCATGGCGGTGGCGCAGGCGCAGCACACCGTCTATGAGATCACCAAGGTGTTGCGCGAGAAAGGCGTCAACGTGCGCTTCGGCATCCACCCGGTCGCCGGTCGCATGCCCGGTCACATGAACGTGTTGTTGGCTGAAGCCAAAGTACCTTACGACATCGTGATGGAGATGGATGAACTCAATGCGGACTTTCCGGATACCGATGTTTCTATTGTGATCGGTGCCAACGACATAGTGAATCCGGCGGCGCAGGATGATCCCACCAGCCCCATCGCCGGCATGCCGGTGCTGGAAGTGTGGAAGGCCAAGACCTCCATCATGATGAAGCGCAGCATGGCTACCGGCTATGCGGGTGTGGATAATCCGCTGTACTACAAAGAGAACAATCGCATGTTGTTCGGCGATGCCAAGAAGATGCTGGAAGAAGTTTTCGTTGCGCTGAAAGCGTAAAGGAACTTGATTCGAGTCACGGAAGAGCCGCGCAAGCGGCTCTTTCTATTTGGAAGAAGCGCTGAAAAAACGAATCACCAGCCATGCCCCTAGCAGGCTCTCGATCAGATACAACACGCTCGAGATGCCGTGCCACATCCCGAACCGGTTTGCTAAAGCGCTTTGTATCACCTCCAACGGTAGTGCCTGCGTCTTCAGGTCTGCCATCAAAGGCTGGATGTAGAACTGAGTCACCAGCGTGATGGCTAACATCACAACAATGATAAGCGCCTGCCGGTCGCGCAGCACTTGTTTGCGCACCACCAGCCAGCGGTATAGCAACAGATACAACCCGCACGCGATACCGACATATCCCAAGGTCTCGAACATCTTACCCGCGAGCATCCCAGCGAGCCGTCTATCGGACTGGGAATAGAACAGGGTGGGGACGGCAAGGTAGCCGATCATCCAAAGACCTCCAATCCATACGGTAAGAATAAAGGCGCTGATGTCTTGAACGATCCTATTCATTTTTTTGTAGATGCCGTTAATAGAAGGTAATTCGAATGAGTGATATTTCGTTCTGTAATTTGCGTTTAACTTGCTTGTAATTTTGCCCCAATAGAATGCTGTCCCACAATCAATTACAGCAATAAAAGCGATTCAGGAGATTTTATGAATGCTATGAATGAAGCGAATCCTGTGGGCAGTGAGATATTCTCACTAATCAATGCTATTGATGCAGTTTCACCTGACAGCCCGCTAGAGGAATTGGCCGAGCTGTTCGCCTCCCCGGAATACGCGAATCTGCTATCACTTCCCGTTGTGGAGAATGGTCGTCCGGTTGGTGTGATCAGCCGCTATCGTTTTATGGATATCTATTTGAAACGTTACGCGCGCGAGTTGTACGGCAAACGCCCTATTCGAAACTTCATTAACGATAAACCTCTGCTTGTCGAATTGGACCAGCCGTTGAGCGAAGCTGCCCAGCATGTTGCTGCGAATATGAAATTTCCGTTGACTGAGGATTTTATCGTGACTCGTCGCGGTCGTTATCTAGGGGTGGGATTTGTGATGGATCTGCTCAAAGTGATGGAGCAGAAGATGCGTGCTAACACGGATGAGTTGGAAAAGGCATACACCCAACTCAAATCGTCGCAAATGGCTTTGGTGCAGTCGGAGAAGATGGCATCGCTGGGGCAGATGGTGGCTGGTGTCGCTCATGAGATCAACACGCCGCTTGGCTATGTGCAGAACAATGTCGCGATAGGGCAGGAGTTGTTCCTTCAGATACAGTCCATGATGGCTGAGTATGAGGCGCTGGTAGATAAGTTGCTGAATGATCAGGCGAGTGAGGAACAGGTCGCCGTGCAGATGCAACTGGTTGCTGAAATGCGGAACGATGTGAATACACAAGAGATGTTGGGGGAGATGCACGGCTTGATGTCTGATTCACTGTATGGCATCGACCAGATATCCGAGTTGGTGCTCAATCTCAAGAATTTCTCGCGTATGGATGCGGCAGCCAATGACTCCATGAATGTGAACGACTGTATCGAGAGCGCGCTCAATATCGGACGCAACGTGCTAAAAAACAAAGTGGAAGTGGTTAAAGAGTTGGGTGTATTGCCGAAGATATCTTGTGCGCCATCGCAACTCAATCAGGTATTCCTCAATCTGTTTACTAATGCCGCGCAAGCAATGGAAGCCCAAGGAATGCTAACAATCAGATCATGGTATGCCGAAGGCTCTGTGTACATCAGCGTTGAAGATAATGGCAAGGGTATTCCGCAGGAAAATCTGACTCGTATCTTTGACCCATTCTTTACTACCAAGCCTGTGGGCGAGGGGACTGGATTGG
Organism: Gallionella sp.; assembly: GCA_029850565.1. Lineage (GTDB taxonomy): Bacteria > Pseudomonadota > Gammaproteobacteria > Burkholderiales > Gallionellaceae > Sideroxyarcus. The sequence goes on from JARCRR010000011.1 coordinate 3,020, forward strand.
GGCTTGCCATCACTCACCAGATAATCCATCAACATGGCGGAGAGATTCGAGTTGAATCGCAGGTCGGGGAGGGCACTCGTTTTTCCATCAAACTTCCAGCCACCTCTTCGGAGACTGTTCAGCCAATCTTGAAGGCTGTAGCAGCCTAAAATTCAGGAGTAATGACTATGAGTAAACCCACCTTGCTATTGATCGACGATGAGGAGCGCATCCTGCGCTCGTTGCGAATGCTTTTCTTTGTTGGCTACAACGTGCGCATGACCATTGATCCGTATGAAGCTATCCGGATTTTGCGCGAAGAGCGCGTCCACGTCATCGTCAGTGACCAGCGCATGCCCGTGATGCAGGGGTCGGAGCTGTTGCGTATCGCACGCGAGACATCGCCAGCCACTATGCGAATTCTACTCACAGGCTATTCCGATCTGGATGCCTCCATCGCCAGTGTGAATGAAGGTGAAGTCTTCCGCTATCTGATGAAGCCATGGAATGGGGATGAAGTCAAAAAAGTGGTTGCCGAAGCAGCATCTATAGCCGAGGCCAGTTTTGCAGTGAGAACACACTCTGATATGGCTGTTGAACTGACGGGCGCTAAACCCCGTGTACTCATCATGGATCACGATGAGTCGACAGCGATTACCGTACATGAGACCTTGGGGGATCGCTGCGACATCATTTGGGCATCCGATGCTCAACACGCAATGGAAGAACTGGCGAAACAGGACATCTCTGTCGTTGTGTCCGACCTGATGCTGGGAGCAACCAACGTCGGCTATATCCTCAAGACCATCAAGCAACTCAATCCGCAGACGCAATGCATCGTGGTCACTTCATTCAGCGATACCTCGCGCCTTATCGAGCTTATCAATCAAGCTCAGATTACGCGCTTCCTTCCCAAGCCCGTTAGCAAGGGTATTCTTGCGCGCAATCTCGAATCTATGCTGGAACGCTTCCACATAGTGCGGGCTCAACCTGTGTTGCAAAAGCGCCAAGCAGTTGCACCAATCAGCGATCCTCAAGAGCAAGTACAGGCGGGAAATTTCTTAGGCATGCTCGGAAGATTGCGGGCGAGAATCAATGCCTAATCATGGCATTAGCATTTGGCGCATGACCATACCTTCAGAATTGTAAAGCGCTGCATGTAATCTCGGTTTCATGACTTGGCAATCCGTCCATTCCCCGTACAATGCACGGCTAATCATGAAAACCATCACCTTTCCCGATAGCCCCTACAAACTGCACCTGCCGTTCGAACCGGCGGGTGATCAGCCCACGGCCATCGCGCAGTTGGTGGAGGGCATTGAGGATGGCCTCGCCTACCAGACGCTGCTGGGTGTGACCGGTTCCGGCAAGACTTTCACTATGGCGAACGTGATCGCGCGCACCGGGCGGCCGGCCATCGTGATGGCGCCGAACAAGACGCTGGCGGCGCAGTTGTATTCCGAGATGCGCGAGTTCTTCCCCGAGAACGCGGTGGAGTACTTCGTTTCCTATTACGACTACTACCAGCCCGAGGCCTATGTGCCGTCGCGCGATGTGTATATCGAGAAGGATTCCAGCATCAATGAGCAGATCGAGCAGATGCGTTTGTCGGCCACCAAGTCCATGCTGGAGCGGCAGGACTGTGTGATCGTCGCCACGGTGTCGGCCATCTACGGTATCGGCGATCCGGTGGATTACCACGGCATGATCCTGCATCTGCGCGAGAGCGAGAAGATGGCGCAGCGCGATGTGATCCAGCGCCTGGTGGCGATGCAGTACGAGCGCAACGATATCGATTTCAGCCGCGGCAATTTTCGCGTGCGCGGCGATGTGATCGACATCTTTCCGGCTGAAAGCAGCGAGAACGCGCTGCGCGTGACGCTGTTCGACGACGAGGTGGAGTCGCTGGCGCTGTTCGACCCGCTCACCGGGCATATCCAGACACGCGTGCCGCGCTACACCGTGTACCCCTCCAGCCATTACGTGACGCCGCGCGAGACGACCTTGCACGCCATCGAGACCATCAAGGTGGAACTGGCCGAGCGCATCGCCTTCTTCATTGCCGAGAACAAGCTGGTGGAGGCGCAGCGCATCGAGCAGCGCACCCGGCACGATCTGGAGATGCTGGCCGAGATCGGCTTCACCAAGGGCATCGAAAACTATTCGCGCCATCTTTCCGGGCGCGGACCGAACGAAGCGCCGCCGACGCTGATGGATTATCTGCCGCCCAACGCGCTGATGATCATCGATGAGAGCCACGTCACCATCCCGCAGATCGGCGGCATGTACAAGGGCGACCGCGCGCGCAAGGAGAATCTGGTCAACTACGGTTTCCGCCTGCCGTCCGCACTGGACAATCGCCCGCTGCGTTTCGACGAGTTCGAAAAGATCATGCGCCAGACCGTGTTCGTTTCTGCCACGCCCTCGGTGTACGAAGCCGAACACACCGGACAGGTGGTGGAGCAGGTGGTGCGCCCGACCGGATTGATCGACCCGACCATCGACGTGCGTCCCGCCACCAATCAGGTAGACAATTTGATGTCGGAAGTGAATCTGCGCACCGCAGTGGGCGAACGTGTGCTGGTCACCACGCTGACCAAACGCATGGCTGAAGACCTCACCGAATACTTCTCCGAACACGGTATCAAGGTGCGCTATCTGCACTCGGATATTGAAACCGTGGAGCGCGTGGAGATCATCCGCGACCTGCGCCTTGGTATGTTCGACGTGCTGGTGGGCATCAACCTGCTGCGCGAGGGACTGGATATCCCCGAGGTGTCGCTGGTGGCGATCCTGGATGCGGACAAGGAAGGCTTCCTGCGTTCCGAACGCTCGCTCATCCAGACCATAGGCCGCGCCGCGCGCCACCTGCACGGCACCGCCATCCTGTACGCCGACCGCATCACCGAATCGATGCGTAAAGCGATTTCTGAAACCGACCGCCGCCGTGCCAAGCAGATTGCGCACAACGAAGCGCACGGCATCACGCCGCAATCCGTGGTCAAACGCATCAAGGACATCATCGACAGTGCCTACGACGTGGAAGACGAACGCCAGTCGCTGAAAGCGGCGCAGACACAGGCGAAGTATCTGGCGATGAGCGAGAAGGAAGTCTCGAAAGAGATCGCGCGTCTGGAGAAAGAGATGTTGCAAGCTGCGAAGAACCTGGAGTTCGAGAAAGCCGCGCAACTTCGCGACCAATTGAAGAAGCTGCGTGAGAGTGTCTTTATTTCACCCTTGTGAGTCGAGATTTCACCCTTGTGAGTCGAGTATGAAAGTCAAAGTGTTATTCGTGTGCATGGGCAATATCTGAAACGCCTGTAGGCAATGGACTTGTAAAACTTTGGTAAAACTCTTGTAATTTGTTACCCGACTTTCACCCATTCGTCACCGCGCACATCGCGGTAAATTGCAGTGGTAGCTGCGTCCTTGTGACCAGCAATTGCCTGGGCGTAATCACTCCCCTTGGTCTCGGTGTAGAGGCGAATCGAGAGGCTACGTATCTCGTGAAATGATGGTGGTGTTTTACCATTCTCGCCTTTAACTCCAGCCAAGTCCCGCGCTCGTGCGAAGCCTTTGGTAATGGTATCTATCCACACCTGATCCCCAGGTTTGGATAGAGTCCTTGGCCGCACGTGATGTATCAGCCAGCGACTGACGATGTTATCCCTACACGCTTTGACTGTAGCAGACAGGGTGAAGCCAGCAATGCTGGTATCGAGCGGAATGCTGACCTTGTTTCCCGTTTTGCCTTGGATAACGCAAAGCCTGTCATCAACCCATGCGGTCGATTCTTTGCCGCGCCTGAATTCAAATGCTGCGATGTCTTCGCGGCGCTGAGAGGTCAGCAGAGCAAGCTCCATCGCTCTCGGTATCCATGCATCCATCGTCAATGCCTTGGCATAAATGAGCAAGAAGTCTGGAAGCGTAAGGCGGGATCGGTTGACAGTAACGATGGGTGCACGAGTCTTTGCCGCGAGATTGTCTCCTGTCCAGCCTTCCTCGACAGCATCTTTCCAAATATCGACAGCCGCAGATCTCATTGCTAAAGCCATGCGGGGGCGGTCTTCATAGCTATCCAATACCTCGACCAACTTGCGAACAGTGATGTCGGAAAGATGTGTGTCAGCCCCTAGTGCCTTTTCCCATGCGCGACCCGTGCTAGCTTTGTTCTTCAGAGTGTTTGCGGCGAGCTTGCGTTTCTTCTCACACAATTCAAGATGGCGCGATAGTACGCGGCCAAATGTGGGTGAGCTTGGCTTATTTTCAACGATAGCAGAAAGGCGCATTGTAGCGATGCTGGAATAGATGGCGCTGTTCAAAGCCATAGTATCCGCTATTGCTTGTTCTCGATCTGATCCGAGCCCGTGGCGCTTTCCGGTGCGCGGGTCGCGATAGGCGTAATACACCTTGCCCGAGTTTTTATCCTCGGATCTGTATAAATTCATTGGCAAATTGTGGCGGCGTGGCCTCATGCTGCCTTGAGAATTTGCTGGGCGCGTGGAGACATTTCCATAACGGCGAATTGTATAACTAATGGAGTGCGCACAGCGTTCTCGTCCACCATGTAACAGGTGCCAACTTTTTCGGCGCCAACAATTTGTCCGGTGATCACCCAAGAGCGCAAAATTCTGATTGAAGGAGGGGGGGAGTAATTACGGCTGCCCCAGTCTAGCAGGGAGATTTTCATCGTTTAAAAGTTCATGAAATTGTATGGAACAAATTTGCCATGGTTTTTGTTAGAAATGCATTTGAATAATTGCCCTTTCCTTCACTGCTCACAAATATTTTCCAAATTTGCATTTGTGGGTGCAATTCTGAGGCGCACATCTGAATATGATTTCTGAAGGAAAACAAATTCCTGTTCGGCGAGGGAATTTTGATAGTGGTAGGAGCTAGAGCACTCTCTTCATAATCGGCATAAGCGGATCGTTACGATTATTAGGAGTGATACTGGCGCAGTTTTCGGAACGTTCGGTTTCAAGTTTTCTGATTTCAAACATTCGACTGTATCCGCCCATTCAATAATTCTCATAATTACGCCACCTTATGGTGATTGCAGTTCATTGACAGCTATCCTCAAGCAGGCATAAAGTTCGAACCACTTGCAGATCTGTTCAACGCACATCGCACCGCACGCACGGCGCGAGGCTCATAGCAGAATCCCCAGAACAGTGAGGCTGGCGCAAGACAAGAACCCGCGCAGCGGGCGGCCAGCATTCGAA
>JARCRR010000012.1 GCA_029850565.1 Gallionella sp.
ACGCCGCCGATGATGAGCTTGCGGCCTTCCACCAATTGATGAACGTCGAAACCTTGTCCGATTCTCATTTGTGATCCTTCAGTAACAGTTCGGCCAATACGATGTCCTGCGGATAGGTGACCTTGAAGTTGCTGCTATCGCTCGCCACCAGTTTCGGCTGTAGCCCCAGCGCTTCGATGGCGGAGGCCTCGTCGGTGACCGTTTTGCATTGTTGCAGTGCCTGCGCCAGCAATCCGGCGCGGAACATCTGCGGTGTCTGCGCTTGCCACAGCCCTTCGCGCGGTTCGGTATGCGCGATGCGTTGCTTCGAGTCGCCACGCTTCAACGTATCCGCCACCGGTACGGCAAGGATGCCGCCAACGGGATCGACGCGTAGCTCGGCGATCATGCGCGCCAACAGATGCGCACTCAGACAGGGGCGCGCCGCGTCGTGTACCAGCACCCAATCATCCGGCTCCAACTCGGAAGCCAACAAGCCGTTCGCCACACTCTCGGCGCGCGTCGCGCCGCCGCAGTAGAGCGGTTCCAACTTGCCCGCGCAATGCGACCAATCGTAGCGCGCGAAATATTCGTCATCGGGAGCCAGCACCACGAACACAGTCTTGATGCTGGGATTGGCGCACAGCGTGGACAGCGCGTGCCAGATCATGGGCCGTCCGGCCAGATCGAGATATTGCTTGGGCAACTCGTTGCCCATGCGGGCGCCGAAACCGGCGGCGGGGACTAATGCGTGGAATTCAGACATGACGCGAGTTTACCAAACTCCCGCGCCTCACACCCGTGCTCGCAGATCAAGTGAACTTGAATCCGTCTGCCACCACCTGCCGGCAGGCATCGACCACTTGCTCGTCGTAGTGTATGCCACGATTGGCGGTGATCTCATCCAATGCGGCCTGCATGCCCAATGCCGCGCGATAGGGACGATGCGATGCCATCGACTCCACCACATCGGCAACGGCGACGATCCTGGCTTCCATGAGTATCGCTTCGGCTTTGAGCCCCTGCGGATAACCGGAGCCATCCATACGTTCGTGGTGCTGGTGTGCGATCTCGGCCACCGGCCACGAGAACCGGACATCCTTGAGGATATTGAAACCCATCGTGGCGTGTTCATGCACGATCTGCATCTCGATCGTTGTCAGCCGGGTCGGTTTGCTGAGTACCTCCGCAGGGACACCGATCTTGCCGATATCGTGGATCGTCGCTCCCATATAGATACCCTTGATACGCTCCTCGTCCAGCCCCATCACGCGGGCGATGGCAACCGCCAATGTGGCCACACGCCGCTGGTGTCCGGCCGTGTACGGGTCGCGCAATTCGACCGCCATGGACACCGTACGGATGGTGCCTTCCAAGGCCTGCTCCAATACGCGTTTCTGCTCGCTTAGTGCTCGCTCGGCTAACTTGATCAGCGTCACATCCTGCACCGTCCCCAGCGAACGCAACGGTTCACCCGCATCGTCAAAGGTCGTTTCGCATTTTTCCAGCACATATTTGACGCGGCCATCCTTCATCAGCAGACGGTGTTCAATCTGGTAGGGAGAACGATTCTTGAGTGAATCGTTGAAGGCCTTGTTGACCGCATCCCGATCCTCGGGATGGATACCGTCAAGGAAACCTTCGTAGGTGGCGCCGAACTGTTGCGGGTCGATCTCGAAGATACGGAATATCTCATCCGACCACTTAAGATCGTTATTCAGCAGATCGAGTTGCCAGTGTCCCAGATGCGCCATACGCTGCGCCTCGGCCAGTTTGACCGCACTCTCGCGCAACTCGTCTTCCATGTGTTTGCTCGCGGTGATATCTACCGATATCCCCAGCAGATGGGTGGGACGGCCTGTTTCGTCGTAGAGCCCGGTCTTGAAGGTATGCAACCACTTCTCGCTGCCGTCTGCGGTCTTGATCGGCTCCTCGGGAATCACCAGCATTTTGCGACTCTCCAGCACCGCCCTGTCCTTCTGGATGAAGGCATCGGCCTGCTCTTGCGGGAAGAAATCATGATCGTTCTTGCCTATCAGGTCGGCGCGGGCATAACCCAGCAATTGCTCGCCCGCACGGTTGAACAGTTCGAAACGCAGATCGTCGGCGCGCTTGAGGAACACCATCGCAGGGATGTTCTCGACGATGGAATCCAGCAGCAGTTTGGAATTCTTCAGTTCATCTCTGACATGCAACCGTTCGGAGATATCGAGGAAGGTCACCACTGCACCGTGCTTGTGCCCTTCCTTGATTACCGGGTAGGACCAATACTCGACCGGGAAGGAACTGCCGTCCTTGCGCCAGAGTATCTCGTCATCGACATGGTAGGACTTGCCCTCACGAATGGATGAATAGGTAGGGCACTCCGTATTGGGATAATGCGAACCGTCCTTGCGCGTGTGATGCACCAGCGCGTGCATGCTCTTGCCGAGCAACTCGGAAGCGTCGCCATAGCCGAGTGCCTTCACCCCTGCCGCGTTGATAAAGGTGCAGTTCCCGTGCATATCCTGACCATAGATGGCATGGGCGATCGAGTTGGCCAACAACGTGACCTGCGCCTCGCTCTGCTCGATTGACCGGATCGCGCGACTTCTCCACCGGCCACTCACGGACAAGCCTAGCAGTCCCAACACCCAGATCAGCCCGTGACCGCCGATCAGCGCATTGCGCTCGTTGCGATCGTCCTGCAACAAACCATCAATAGGGATAGAGATGCTGACTCCGCCACGGATATCGCCCAGCTTATCGCCGTATTGGGCATGGCACTTCAGGCAGTCCTGCTCGGTGACCATCGGCTTCATGTAGCGGTAGTAGGTCTTGCCGTCCGGCATTACGTCGACCGAAGCATATTTCTTGTCGCCACGCGCAAAAGCTTCGAGTGCCTGTCGTTCCCATGCATCCGCCGCATTGACCGGATTGATTGGCCTCAAGCTGGCGATATGCCCGCGTAACGTACTGCTGCTGACCATGCTTTCATGCACGAACCTGATGATATATGCCGAATTCAGCAGGGTCAGGTGTTTGCCGGACGGGGTAGTGACATCGCGTTCCGGCACATGACTCAACCACGGACTGGGCTGCACCTTATCGGTGACCGGCACATACACACCGCCGCTGTGGATGATCCAATTGCGGTATTCCATATCCATGGCATGGATAGAAGCAGCCTCGGAGTGCAAGCTCGTTTCGAAAGAGTGGTGTTGGAAATACAGCGTCCAGCCGAGCGAGACAGCAATGATCACGCTCCATGTCAACATCAGAAAACGGATGTTGCGTTTCAGCGAACCGACTCTGGAATATTCGATGTTTCGCATTGATTCTGACCTGCCTTAGGTTAAAGACATCTCGGCTGTTGATGATACACACCCATACGAACATGTGCATTGACATCTCGGCATCAATACCGAGACTCGATGCCGAGAGTATAATGCGCGCCTTTGTTGCAGGCTGTTTCCATGCTTTTTTCATCCAGACATTCCCGTCCGCGTTACACCCACTTAGTCGGCTCCTCTGATGCCTTGGCTTTAGCGCAATACGCCGCCGAACATTCACCGCTGGTGGTCATCGCCGCCAACGCATTGGAAGCGCAACGGCTCGTTGAAGAAATACCTTTCTTCGATCCCAAGTTACGTGTGCATCTACTGCCCGACTGGGAGACCCTGCCCTACGACCACTTCTCACCGCATCAGGACTTAGTGTCGGAACGCCTTGCCACGCTGCACCACATTCGAAGCCAAGCTTTTGATGTCGTCATCGTACCCATCACCACTGCACTGTATCCGCTGCCGCCCGTGTCTTATCTGGCGGCCTACACCTTCTTCCTGAAGAAGGGGGAGCGCCTAGACCTTGATGCTTTCCGCCAGCAGATGACGCTGGCCGGTTACAACCATGTGCAACAAGTGCTCATCCCCGGCGAATATTGCGTGCGCGGCGGCATCATCGACTTGTTCGCCATGGGCAGCGTGCTGCCCTACCGTATCGACCTGTTCGACGACGAGATCGAGACCATCGCCACCTTCGATGTGGACACGCAACGCACCCTGTATCCGGTGCCGGAGATACGCATGCTGCCCGCGCGCGAGTTCCCCATGGATGAGAAGGGGCAGGCGACCTTCCGCCAGAATTTCCGCGACCGTTTCGAAGGCGATCCGTCCAAATGCCGCATCTACAAGGATGTGAGCAAGGGCATCGCCCCGGCGGGCATTGAGTATTACCTGCCGCTGTTCTTCGACAAGACCGCGACGCTGTTCGACTACCTGCCGCAGAACGCCACGCTGTGCCTGCATCACGATGTGGATGCCGCGATACAACAGTTCGCCGTGGATACTGCCTCGCGTTACAACCTGCTGCGCGGCGACCCGCAACATCCGTTGTTGGAAACGAAAGAGTTGTTCTTGGATGGTGAGCAGTTCTTCATTCGAGCAAAAGAATTCGCTCGAATTGATGTGGTGACGAATGAAACAGGCTCCACGTTCACTGCCTGCGCCACCGCCTCTATCCCCTCCATCGCCGTAGATCGCCGCGCCGAAGTCCCCACACAAAAGTTTGAGGATTTTCTGCGTAGCTACTCCGGTCGCGTGCTACTGCTGGCCGACAGCTTGGGACGTCGCGAGATCATGTCCGGCTATCTGAAGGAATACGACCTCACGCCCAGCGTGTGCGAGGACTACGCAGCATTCCTCGCCGGCAAAGAGAAGTTCATGCTTGGCGTCGGCCCTATCCAGATCGGCTTCGCACTACCGGATGAGAATATTTCCATCGTCACCGAGACCGAACTCTACGCCGCACAGCCGCGCAGCCGTGCCGCACGGGCCGCAAAGAAGAGCAACGTGGAAGGCATGTTGCGTGACCTGTCCGAACTCAAGACAGGCGACCCGGTGGTGCACGAACAGCACGGCATCGCGCGCTATCAAGGTTTGGTGAACCTCGACCTCGGCGAGGGTGAGAACGAGTTTCTGTTATTGGTGTACGCGGGCGAGGACAAGCTGTACGTGCCAGTTTCGCAACTGCACGTCATCAGCCGTTACAGCGGCGGTTCACCCGAGGCCGCCCCACTCCACAAGCTTGGCAGCGGCACCTGGGACAAAGCCAAGCGCCGCGCCATGCAACAAGTGCGCGACACCGCCGCCGAGTTGCTCAACATCTACGCCCAACGCGCCACGCGCAAAGGCCATGCGTTCAAGCTCACCTATCACGACTACGAAGCGTTCGCGGAAGGCTTTGGGTTTGAAGAGACCGCCGATCAAGCCGCCGCCATCGAAGCCGTGTTGCTCGATCTGCAATCCGGCAAGCCGATGGATCGACTCATCTGCGGCGACGTGGGCTTCGGCAAGACCGAAGTCGCCTTGCGCGCCGCCTTTGTAGCGGTGATGGATGGCAAACAAGTCGCCGTACTGGTACCCACCACGCTGCTGGCGGAGCAACACTTCCAGAACTTCTCCACCCGCTTCGCCGACTGGCCGATCAAGATCGCCGAGTTGTCGCGCTTCCGCTCCACCAAGGAGGTATCGCAATCGCTGAAGGACTTGGCCGAAGGCAAGTTGGACATCGTCATCGGCACGCACAAGCTCATCCAAAAGGATGTGAAGTTCAACAACCTCGGCTTGGTCATCCTCGACGAAGAGCACCGCTTCGGCGTGCAACAAAAGGAACGCCTGAAGGCCTTGCGTGCAGAGGTGGATGTGCTGACGCTCACCGCGACACCGATACCGCGCAC
>JARCRR010000013.1 GCA_029850565.1 Gallionella sp.
TTTTGATCTCAAACTGAGGATAACCGGCCACTTGTAACTTGTTGGCGATGGCTGCTTCAGCGAATGAGCGTTGCAAGCTATCGCCCAGCACTTCTTGCTGGACGGACGGGCCATATTGTTGCTCCAAGACCTTGAATGGCACCTTGCCTGGACGGAAACCGTGGACTTTGGCTGTGCGACCCAAACGCTTCAGGCGATTCTCGACTTCGCCACGGATCTGTTGTTGCGGAATGGATGCATTCAAACGACGTTGCAATCCGCCTAGGATTTCTACATTAGACATACCGATACTTCCTTCGATTAGAGAGACTTGGGGAACAAAAACAGGTGCCGAATGATACATGAAAGCAGGCGGGATGGCCCGCCCGCCAGCTTACTCCTGATGTGCTTTGACTTGTGGCAGGTGCCACACATCGCGGTTGTAATCCATGATGGTGCGGTCGCTGGAGAACTTACCACTGGTCGCAGTATTGATGATGCTCATGCGCGTCCAGTTTTCCCGGTCTTGGTAAGCTGCGTCAACGCGTTTCTGCGCATCCACATAGCTGCGGAAATCAGCCAATGTCAGCCAAGGATCATGCGGATTGAGGATGGATTGCAGGATAGGCTCAAATAGACCCGGCTCGAACAGATTGAAGTGATTGCTCTTCAGCAATTGGATGACGCGCTTCAAGTCCTCGTCCGCATTCACGATGGCAGTCGGATCGTAATGGCCGCGAGTCGCCTCGACTTGCTCGGCAGTCAGCCCGAACAGGAAGAAGTTGTCGTCGCCCGCCTCTTCACGAATCTCGATGTTCGCGCCATCCAAGGTACCGATGGTCAAAGCACCGTTCATCATGAACTTCATATTGCCCGTACCCGAAGCCTCCTTACCCGCTGTCGAGATCTGTTCGGAAAGGTCTGCCGCTGGCGAGATGACTTCCATCGCAGTGACGCGATAATCCGGCAAAAAGACCAGTTGCAACAAACCCTTGGTCGCAGGATCTTGATTGATGATCTCAGCCACGGCAGTCACCAAGCGGATGGTGCGTTTAGCCATCACGTATCCGGGGGCAGCCTTGCCACCGATCAGCACACAGCGTGGTGTCCAGTTCGCGATGTCACCGCGCTTGATGCGGTCGTACAGGTGGATGACATGCAGCACATTGAGCAATTGGCGCTTGTATTCGTGGATACGCTTCACCTGCACGTCGAACATCGCGTCCGTATCGAAAGTCACACCGCAATCACGCGCCACCATCTCGGCCAGGCGTTGCTTGTTGCCTAGCTTGATCGCACGCCATTTCGCACGGAATTCCTTGTTATCGGCGAACTTGGTCAGTCCACTCAATTTGGACAGATCGGTACGCCATTCGTCGCCGATGGTGTTGTCAATCAAATCGCTCATGGCCGGATTGCTCCAAGCCACCCAGCGGCGCGGGGTCACACCATTGGTCTTGTTGTTGAACTTCTTAGGCCACAGTTCGTAGAAATCATGGAACAGATATTGTTGCAGCAATTTCGAGTGCAGTTCTGCCACACCATTGACCGAGTGGCATGCGACAACCGCCAGATAAGCCATGCGCACGTGCGGCACAGGACCTTCTTCGATGATGGACATACGGCGTTGACGCGCCACATCGCCAGGCCAGCACAAGGCTACTTCAGCCAGATAGCGCGCGTTGATCTCATAGATGATCTCCAAGAGGCGCGGCAGCAGACGACCAAACATACTTACGGGCCACTTCTCCAGCGCTTCCGGCAACAGTGTGTGATTGGTATAGGCCATGGTGCTGCAGGTGGTCTTCCACGCCGCATCCCACCCCAAACCTTGCTCATCCATCAGTAGACGCATCAATTCTGCTACCGAGCAGGTGGGATGCGTATCATTCAACTGGAAGGCATTCTTTTCTGCGAAATGCGTGAAATCCTTGCCGTGCTTGCCCACCCAGCGACGCAGTACGTCTTGCAAGCTGGCTGATGCCAATAGGTACTGCTGACGCAGGCGCAACTCTTTACCATTCTCGCTGGCATCGTTGGGGTACAGCACCATGGTGATGTGCTCGGCCGCATTCTTCGCGGCAACAGCTTCGGTGTAACTACCCGCGTTGAATTCTTCCAGATTGAACTCGTCCGTTGCGGTGGATTTCCACAGACGCAAAGTGTTCACTGTGCCGTTGCGGTAACCGGGGATAGGCATATCGAAAGGCACTGCCATCACATCTTGCGTATCCACCCAGCGCGCATGCAACTTGCCATCCACATCTTTGAACAGCTCGCTACGACCGCCGAATTTGATGCGCACCGCATATTCAGGACGCTCGATCTCCCATGGATTACCGTTACGCAACCAGTGATCCGGATCCTCAAGCTGGCATCCGCTTTCGATACGTTGACGGAACATGCCGTATTCATAACGCAAACCATATCCAGTCACGGGCAGCTGCAAGGTAGCGCAGCTATCCAAGAAACACGCGGCCAAGCGGCCCAAGCCACCGTTACCCAGACCGGCATCGCTCTCCTGATCCTGCACATCTTCCAGCGCGACACCGAAGTTATGCATCGCTTCATCGACTTCCTGCTGCATATCGAGATTAAGCATGGCGTTGCCCATCGCCCTGCCCATCAGAAATTCGAGTGACAGATAATAGGCTTGCTTGCAATCCGACTCATCGTAGGCACGCTGCGTGTTCCTCCAACGCTCGATCAAGCGATCGCGCAATGTAGCCGACAGTGATGAATAGACCGGATAACCCGATAGCGTGGATTTTTCCCAACCCAAGGTATGGCTGAAATAGCGACGAAAATCCTCCATCACGCTGATGGAATCTGTGCCCAATGCAGGCATCTTCAAGATGCTGTGCTGTTTGGGAATGAAGGTACTGGAGGGCGTATTCACGTTGGCTTCCTGGGACGGTTCTATAAATTAGGGGCGTGATTCTACCAAACTTACCGCCCCCAACCCAGCACTGATTAGGCTTGACGCCCTGCAAGCATGGCCGCACCAATGATGCCGGCCTGATCTTGAGCTTGAGAGATACGGACTTTCACCTTGCCACGTAAGGCAGGGATGAGGTCTTCGTTCAGGCGTCGCG
>JARCRR010000014.1 GCA_029850565.1 Gallionella sp.
CGTTCGGATAGCCAGAACCATCCAAGCGTTCATGGTGCTGCAAGATAATGTCGCTAATAGGCCATGGATATTCCACTTTTTTCAGAATGTCATATCCTTTTTGCGGGTGCATCTTGATGATTTGATATTCAAGGTCGGTGAGTTTGCCAGGTTTTGAGAGAATGTCTGACGGTATATGAATTTTCCCCAGATCGTGAATTGCAGCCGCAAGATAAATGCCTTGGACATCATCTTCCGGCAAACCCATTTCCAATGCGATAGCCTTTGCCAGATGACAGACACGTTTCTGATGGCCTGCCGTATATGGATCGCGCGCTTCCAGCGTATCCACAAAAGCCTGGATGGATTGTTTCAGATTCTCAAGCAGAGTCAATGAGAGCTTCTCGTACTTCATCTCGCTCGATTGCAAGGCTTCATACATCGCCTTGTAATCATGCAGACGGGAATTTTCCCGTTTAAGGAAGTGGTAGGACAACCAACGCTGCACAACATGAAGCAACTCATCAGGTGCAACGGGCTTTTCCAGATAGTCAGTTGCGCCCTCGCGCAAAGAATCAATGGCATTGCGTTTGTCCGCATGACCGGACACCATGATGACCGCACAATCGGGATTGTGGCTCCGTATGAATTTCAAAACATCAATGCCGGATTTATCACCAATGCTGATATCGACCAGCGCAAGATCAAGGGAAGCGTCAACCAAAGCGATCGCCTGTTCGTAATCTGATGCTGCACACACTTCGTAGCCTGCACCCCCTAAAAAGCTGTTGTAGGCCTCTAATATGAAAACATCATCATCAACGACAAGCAGTTTTCCTTGACTCATATTGCCTTCCTACTCACCTCAATCTGAACAGACATCAGAGTTAGTTAAGATCGCATTCAGCAAAAAGACGACAACGACTGTTGGAACAACTATTGGGGACGAGTTCGCAATCCTTTTTCACCCACTCGATCGGCTCTATTCCCGCCCATGCAATCTAACAGCAAAGCGTCGCCCGAACCATATGCCAGAATATATAGGCCTATGCCGGAATATATATAGACCCCGGTCTATGCCAGCTATAGCCCGCTTAACACTTTGATATGCGTCGTCGCACTGCGTCCCAGCGCATGCAACTCATATCCGCCTTCGAGCACAGAGACGATGCGTGACTTGGCGAATTTCGCTGCGATGCGTTTTAGCTCTTCAGTCACCCATGAGTAGTCTGCTTCAACCAATCCCATCGAAGCCATATCGTCATCACGATGAGCATCGAAACCAGCCGAGATGAAGAGAAATTCAGGTTGGAATCTTTCCAGTGCAGGTAACCAGTGTGTGGAAACGGCGGTACGGAACTCTCCCCCGCTCGTGCCTGCTTTCAACGGCACGTTGATGATGTGGTCGTTGCCGCTATCCGCACCGCAATAGGGATAGAACGGATGCTGGAAGGTGGAACACAGCATCACGCGCGGGTCATCGTGGAAGATATCCTCGGTGCCATTACCGTGATGCACGTCGAAATCGGCGATGGCGACGCGGTGCAATCCGTGAGCTGCCAGCGCATGTGCCGCACCGATAGCGACGTTGTTGAAGATGCAGAAGCCCATCGCTCGTGTTCTTTCGGCGTGGTGCCCGGGCGGGCGGATGTTGCAAAAGGCGTTTTCCACCTGTCCTGCCATCACGAGATCCACCGCCATCACCGCGGCCCCCGCCGCCCGCAATGCGGCCGGATAGGTAAAAGGATTCATGGTGGTATCGCCATCCAGCGAGATCATCCCCTGTTGCGGCGAGGTCGCAGCGATGGCATCCAGATAATCTGCGTCATGCACACGCAACAATTGTTCGCGCGTCACCTCGGGCGCTTCGTGGTGTTGCAGATAACCGAACAGGCCTGATGCGATGAGCTGATCTTCGACGGCGTGGATGCGTGCCGGGCACTCCGGATGTTGTGCCCCCATGTCGTGTTTAAGACAAAGCGGATGGGTGATATAGGCTGTTTGCACGGGCTACTCCGTCATATTCTGGTGATGTCGCGGTGCTATCATAGCGGTCAATCAAAAGACATCCAAACTACGCGTGAACCATCATGGGCAAACATTACCTCAACCCCCTCTTCGCTCCAAAATCAGTCGCCATCTTTGGCGCCAGTGACCGACCCGATTCAGTAGGCCAGATCGTATTCCAGAACATGCTGGAAGGTGGCTTCAAAGGACATCTCTACCCCATCAACTCTAAGAATGCCGAAGTGCAAGGGCAGCGCGCCTATACCTCCATCGCACAAGTCGGAGAACCGGTAGAACTGGTGGTCATCGCCACACCACCACAGACCGTGCCGGGCATCATCGAGGAATGCGGTCTGCACGGCGTGAAGGCTGCCGTCATCATCACAGCGGGATTCGGCGAAGTGGGCGCGGCAGGTGCCGCTTTGGAAAAGCAATTCATGGAAGCGGCGCACCGCTACAACATCCGCCTCATCGGCCCCAACTGCCTGGGCATCATGCGCCCTTCCATCGGCCTTAACGCGACCTTCAACAAAGGTTCGGCCAATACTGGCAACATCGCCTTCGTTTCGCAATCCGGTGCACTGTGTACCGCCATTCTGGATTGGGCGCAGCGCAACGATGTCGGTTTCTCCAGCGTGGTATCGATGGGTTCTTCGACCGATGTGGATTTCGGCGAGATCCTCGACTTCCTCGTGTCCGACCCCAATACGCAAAGCATCCTGATGTACATCGAAGGCATCCGCAATGCGCGCAGTTTCATGAGCGCGCTACGGGCCGCCGCTCGTATCAAGCCGGTGATCCTGGTCAAGGTCGGCCGTCATGCTGCAGGTTCGAAAGCGGCGATGTCGCACACTGCCTCATTGGTCGGTGCGGACGATGTGTTCGACGCAGCCGTCAGTCGTGTGGGGGTGGTGCGTGTGCAGACCATCACGCAACTGTTCACAGCCGCAAAAGCACTGTCCTGCGGTTTCAAACCGGTCGGTGATCGTCTCGCTATCGTCACCAATGGTGGCGGTCCCGGCGTGATGGCCGTGGATAGAGCGGCCGACCTCGGCCTCAACATCGCCACACTGTCCGATAGCACCATCGAATACCTGAACCAACATCTACCCCCGAACTGGCCACACGCCAACCCTGTGGATGTGATCGGTGACGCACAGGCGGATCGCTATCACCACGCCGTGAAAGCATGCCTGGAAGACGAGAACGTCGACGGTGTACTCGCCATCCTCACTCCGCAAGCCATGACCAAGCCGCTGGAATCGGCACAGGCGCTGATCGAGCTGGCCAACACCCACCGCAAACCGCTGTTGACCTGCTGGATGGGTGAGACGCAAGTCGGCGCAGCGCGCGATGCTTTCACCAAGGCGCATCGCCCACACTTCCGCACCCCGGAACCCGCGGTCGAAGTGTTCTCCCATCTGTCCGCCTACTACCGCAACCAGAAGTTGTTGATGCAGATGCCGGGGCCCTTGTCGCACCATGTCGAACCGGATGTAGAGAGTGCACGTCTCATCATCGAAGGTGCGATGCAGGAACATCGCAAGGTATTGAGTGAGATGGAATCTAAGGC
>JARCRR010000015.1 GCA_029850565.1 Gallionella sp.
TCCATGCTCGCGTGGATACTGGAGCATGCTGGGCTGAACCCCGGCTTCCTCATCGGCGGCGTGCCGCAGAATTTCGGCATCTCGGCGCGTATCACCAACTCGCCATTCTTCGTGATCGAGGCCGACGAGTACGACACCGCCTTCTTCGACAAGCGCTCCAAGTTCGTGCACTACCATCCGCGTACCGCGATCCTCAACAACCTCGAATTCGACCACGCCGACATCTTCCCCGACCTCGCTGCCATCGAGACACAGTTCCACCATCTGGTGCGTACCGTGCCGGGCAACGGGCTGGTGGTGAGCAACGGGCGCGAGGAATCATTGCAGCGCGTAATTCAGCGCGGCTGCTGGTCGCCAGTGGAGAAGTTCGGTTCTGACGATGGATGGAACATCGACGCCAACGAGCAGGTGTCGTTCAACGGCAAGGCGCAGGGCAAGCTGCAATGGGACTTGATGGGCGAGCACAACCGCATGAACGCTTTGGCCGCATTGTCCGCAGCGCGCCATGCCGGAGTGCCCGTTGCGCAAGGCTTGGCGGCTTTGGCCGCATTCAAGAACGTGAAGCGCCGCATGGAAGTGCGCGGCACGGTCAACGGCATCACCGTGTACGACGACTTCGCGCACCACCCCACGGCCATCGACACCACGGTCGCAGGCTTACGCCGCAAGGTGGGCAGCGCACGCATCCTTGCCGTGCTGGAGCCGCGTTCCAACACCATGAAGCTGGGGGTGATGAAAGACGCGCTGCCCGGCAGTCTGAAAGAGGCCGACTTGACCTTCTGCTATGCCGGCAATCTCGGCTGGGATGCGCGCGGCGCGTTAGCTCCCTTGGGCGACAAGGCGGTGGTGAAGGATGATCTCAACGAACTGATCGAGGCTATCGCGAGTGTAGCGAAATCAGGCGATCAGATCCTAGTGATGAGCAACGGCGGGTTTGGCGGGATACACGAGAAGTTACTGTTACGTCTACTTTAAAACATCAAGTTCTAATTGTGTTCTATCCTGGATATCGATCGATTGATGCATGAAGCTTGGCCAATTTTCTATATTTTAAGTACGTTGTGCGCAAATTCATCAGCGCGATTTGAACTCCTGCTTTGCCATCTAACACCCCCAACCGCACACAATATGTGCGAATGAATGCCCAACCTGCGCTCAAAAGCGCTCTTGATCTACTTGTGCGCTTTCCCGCTTTAAACATCTGTTGAGCTGCCGCATCGGAATAGTGTTCAATTTTTCGTTCCACATCGCCAATTGTGAGATAGCTGTAATGCAACAACGGAGCCTTGAGTTTTGACGAATTCCCTTGTAGTTGAACGCGTTCGTGCACAAGGCTATCTGAAAAACGTCCACGCTCACGTTTGAATAAGCGTAATACATAATCTGGATACCAGCCGGAATGGTGGATGAAAGTCCCGCAAAATTGTGAAAGTCGGGGACAATAATATCCGTCCGACTTTTCTGCCTTCATTGCTTGTTCAATTTCGACACGCAATGCAGGTGTGACACGTTCATCCGCATCAATCGAGAACACCCAGTCCCTGCTTGCGTAATCCAGCGCACGATTTTTTTGCGGCCCGAATCCGGGCCAATCGTGAGCATAGACCCTCGCTCCCATTCCTTTAGCAATATCTGGCGTTCCATCTGTGCTACCAGAATCGACTACGATGATTTCGTCTGCCCACATGACAGACTGTAGGCAATCGCGAATGTTGGCTGCCTCGTTCTTTGTAATGAGAATGACCGATAGGGATGACATCATTGATTCGAGGTGGGCGTGTACTCAGGCACCCAGTGACGCAAACGAAGGCGAACCTCATCATCCGATTTGGCGACATCGTTCTCCACCCATTCCAACAAGGCGTTGAATTCATCATCTGCAACAGATCGTGCCTGTGCTATACGCAATTTCGGATGCGGGGTAGACAGCGTGTTCTCGTCGTCCGCCAACAACTCTTCATACAATTTCTCGCCGGGACGCAAACCGGTGAATTCGATTTTGATATCGTCTTCGCTGAAGCCGGAAAGCCGGATGAGATCTTTTGCAAGATCCACGATCTTCACCGGCTCGCCCATGTCCAGCACAAATATCTCACCACCCTTACCCATATAACCTGCCTGCATCACCAATTGCGCCGCTTCTGGGATCGACATAAAGAAGCGAGTGATCTCAGGATGAGTGACCGTGATAGGGCCGCCTTTCGCAAGTTGCTCACGGAATTTTGGAATGACACTGCCGTTACTACCTAAGACATTTCCGAATCGCACGATGACAAAACGAGTTCCACTTGTTTGTTGCAATCCTTGGCAGACCATCTCCGCCATACGCTTGGTCGTGCCCATCACGTTAGTCGGATTAACGGCTTTGTCGGTGGAAATAAGAACGAACTTCTCTGCACTATACTTTTGCGCACACTGCGCAACCTGCCAAGTGCCGAAGACATTGTTGCGCACGGCTTGCCACGCATTATGACGCTCCATCAAGGGGACATGCTTGTAAGCCGCTGCATGGAACACAACACTCGGACGGTACTCATCGAATACTTGGTTCAGTCGCACAGAATCCCTCACGTCCCCTGCTAGATACACAATGTCGATTTCTGGGAAACCTTTACTGAGTTCTTGCTCGATGTTGTACAAAGCGAATTCACCCGCGTCGTACAAAACCAATGTCTTGGGTACAAAGCGAGCAATCTGACGACAGAGCTCAGAACCAATAGAACCCCCAGCCCCAGTGACCAAAACGACCTTATCCGTCAATTGCGCATGCAAACCCACATCATCTAACTCAACAGCATCACGTCCTAACAAATCATCCAACTCGACTGCGCGCAATTGCGAAATCGCAACACGTCCATTCAACAAATCATCAAAGCCTGGAACAGTCAGCGTCTTTACACTGCATTGATTCGCCAGATCTAGGATTCGCTTCTTTTCATGATGCGAGGCTGACGGCATTGCGATGATGACCTGATTAACACCGAACCTCTCAACCCAACGAGGCAATTCTTCAAGAGTTCCGTGTACTCTAAATCCATTTAGCGTGCGACCGCGCTTGCTTGAATCATCATCAAGAAATCCCACCAGATGCCATTCGCTACTGCGTGCCAGTTCTTTAGAGAGTGACACACCAGCATCACCCGCGCCCAAAACAAGAACTGGCTCTCCGCGCAACCGGAAATCACCGTATAGCAAATTCTCTTTCCACAAACGGTAGAACAGCCGACTCCCGCCCATCATCAGCAATAAAAGCAATGGGTCAATAACCAATACCGAGCGCGGAACGATGGCATTAACGCGAAACAGCCCCAAAATGAGCGGAATCAGCGCCGTCGCAACAAGAACAGCAAACAAGATGCGGCGCAAATCTGACACACTGGCGAATCGCCATATTCCTCGATACAAACTAAATGTCCAAAATACAATTGCCTGCAATGGCACCACCCAGATTATTGTCTGCATTAACTCATCACGAAAATTTGGCGGGAGCTCAAAGTTGAAGCGCAATAGATAGGCGATCCACCATGCGGCGAGAGCTGCAACCACATCGTGCAACATGGCGATACCTGTTCTGATCTTTGACTGAATCATACGGTCGTCCGATTTGAATCGTTCCAACAAGAATCAACTCGAACACAACAAATGACGTACATGAGCGAACACACGAGTAGCACTTGCCATGGAAAGACAAACTCTCGAGACCACAGTGCCAGCCCGCCCGATATCAACATCAATCCATACTCAAACAATGCGACGTTGCGATGCCCAACCCCCAATTGAATAGCCCGTTGATAATAATGCTCGCGATGCGCTTCGGTAATCTTTGCGCCACGTAGAGAGCGCTTCACCAAAGTCACTGTTGCATCCACGATAAATGGCGAAAAAACAAGCAATGGGAACCAAACGGTCCAATTTCCTTTTTGTACCCCCCAAACGCCCATCGCTACAGCAAGGAAGCCCAGCGATATGGAACCAGCATCCCCCATGAATAT
>JARCRR010000016.1 GCA_029850565.1 Gallionella sp.
CCGCCGCCCCAACCTGTGGGGAAGGAAGAACTGCCCGAGTTCGATCCGAACATCAAAGAGAGTACGAACGTCACCAAGCCGATGACGATTGCTGCGCCAAGTGACAGCAACATCAACCAAGCGATGGCACCGATTGCGCCGCCCACGATCAGGCCGCTGGGTAGGCGTCCCAACATCTGGCGCAGGATGATATTACCCATCAGAAAGATGACGAAACCGATACCCAACAGATTGCCCAGACTATCTGTGCCGGAGCCAAAAGAAGAGGAATCGGTTTTTGGAGTCGGTGGGGGTAATGGCTCGCCGTCGATAACCTTGATGATGGCAGTCACACCGGCATCGATACCTCCATAGAAATCACCCTGTTTGAAGGCGGGACTGATGATCTCAGACACAATGCGCTTTGCCGTTGCATCGTTGAGTGCGCCTTCAAGGCCATAGCCGACTTCGATACGCAACTTGCGGTCGTCTTTGGCGACCAGCAGAAGCACGCCATCGTCCACGCCTTTGCGCCCCAGCTTCCAGACTTCGACCACGCGGATGCCGAACTGCTCGATAGCTTCCGGTTGTGTGGTCGGCAACATAAGCACGGCGATCTGCGAGCCTTTGCCAGCTTCAAATGCGGCGAGGCGTGCATCCAACGCCTGCACTTGTGCGGTCTCGAGCGTCGCGGTCAGGTCGGTGACGCGTTGCTTCAGCGGCGGTATAGCGACTTCAGCCTGCGCCGTTCCCAGCAGGAACGACGCAAGCAGCAAACCAAGCCACCAGAACCGCTTCATCACAAATTACTTGGCAGGAGCTGCCGATGCGCCGAAATCCACTTTGGGGGCAGTCGAAACCGCCTTTTCATCTTCCACCGTGAACGACGGTTTGACCTCGTAGCTGAACATCATCGCGGTCAGGTTGGTCGGGAAGGAACGCGCCAGCACGTTGTAATCCTGCACGCCCTTGATGTAGCGGTTACGTGCCACAGTGATGCGGTTCTCTGTACCCTCCAACTGCGCTTGCAGGTCGCGGAAGATGGCGTCGGATTTCAGTTGTGGATAGTTCTCGGTGACCATCATCAGCTTGCTCAACGCCTGTGTCAGCTCACCTTGCGCGGCTTGAAACTGTTTGAACGCTTGCGCATCCTTAATCAGCTCAGGGGTCGCTTGGATGGTGCCGACCTTGGCACGCGCCTCGGTCACGCCGATAAGAACGTCTTTCTCCTGCTGGGCGTAGCCTTTGACTGTGTTGACCAAGTTGGGAATGAGATCGAAACGGCGCTGGTATTGGTTCAGCACCTCCGCCCAATCTGCTTTCACCTGCTCGTCTTTTGCTTGGAAATCGTTGTAGCCGCAACCGCTCAACAACATGGTCAATAGTGCAATCCACAAGATACGCATCATCAAATCTCCTTCATTGAATGAATCAAACCGCACACCCAGCGGCATAGCCGGAAGCCCACGCCCACTGAAAATTATAACCGCCCAACTGACCGGTCACGTCCATCACTTCACCCACGAAATACAGGCCGGGCACAGCATTCGCCTCCATCGTCTTGGATGAAAGTGCTTTTGTATCCACACCACCACAGGTCACTTCGGCTTTGTTGTAACCCATCGTGCCAGTGGGGGTGACCTGCCAGTTTTTCAAGCGGTCGGCCAACGCGGCCAGCACTTTGGGTGAGTATTGGTTGATGGGTTTGTTCTCCCCCCATTGGGTGGCGACGATGTCGGCCAATTTTTTGGAGAGGTGTTGTGCGAGGAAGTTGCTCAACAGTAGTTTGCTCTTGGCCTGTTCGATGAACACTTCACGCATATCCAAGTCGGGTAGCATGTCGATGCATAGCGGCTGCCCCGCTTCCCAATAGGACGATATCTGCAAGATGGCCGGGCCGCTCAAACCGCGATGGGTGAACAACAGGTTCTCGCGGAAACATTGTTTGCCAAAGCTGACCACCGCATCCAAAGACGCACCAGCCAAGTCTGCATAAGCAGCCCATTCTTCAGGATGGAAAGTCAACGGCACCAGCCCCGGCTTGAGCTTGGTCATGGGGATACCGAACTGCTCGGCGACTTTATAACCGAACGGCGTCGCGCCGATTTTGGGTATAGACAAGCCGCCAGTGGCGATGACCAGTGAATCCGCTTCAAGCAATCCACGCGATGTCATCACAGTGAATTTGGTACTGCGACGTATCTCGCCCACTTCGCACGGCCGCATCCATTTCACCCCTGCGTCGTCGCATTCCTTCTTGAGCATGGCGATGACGGCCTCCGAGCCATCGTCGCAGAACAACTGCCCCAAGGTCTTTTCATGGTAAGTGATCCCATGTTTGGCGAGCATGGCGATGAAATGCTGCGGTGTGTAGCGCGTCAACGCCGAACGACAGAAATGCGGGTTGTACGACAGGAAGTTTTCTGGCTTGGTATTGAGGTTGGTAAAGTTACAGCGGCCTCCACCGGAGATGCGTATCTTCTCGGCCAGTTTGGATGAATGGTCTAGCAGCACGACGGAACGCCCGCGTTGAGCTGCGGTCAGCGCGCACATCATACCCGCCGCACCTGCGCCAATGATGATTACATCCCCCTTCGCCA
Organism: Gallionella sp.; assembly: GCA_029850565.1. Taxonomy (GTDB): domain Bacteria; phylum Pseudomonadota; class Gammaproteobacteria; order Burkholderiales; family Gallionellaceae; genus Sideroxyarcus. The sequence goes on from JARCRR010000016.1 coordinate 2,580, forward strand.
CAGTACTTTGCGATTTACTCATTAGGATTCAACAGTAGCCAGACGCTTCCACACGCATGCACCTTTGCTGGCTTTATCGATGTCGTTCATCTGCGCCTCATGCAAGGCGAGCTCTTTATCGGTCGCGGCCAACACGCGCACATTCAAATGGATGGCTTCGCCAGCCGTATTAAACTGGACTCCATCAGCCTCGGAAACATCCTCACCCAGCAGACTCTCTTGACCTCGTGTCATGCCAAGATACACCTCGGCTAACAGTTCAGTATCCAGCAAAGCACCGTGCAAGGTCCGATGCGAGTTGTCTATCTGGTAGCGGTCGCACAAGGCATTCAGGTTGTTCTTCTTTCCCGGATGCAGTTCTTTGGCGACCTTCAGCGTGTCGATCACCGGATTCTTCAAAGTGGGCAGCCCGGCCAGGGTCAACTCGGCATTCAGGAAGCCGATATCGAATGGAGCGTTATGGATGATAAGTTCTGCGCCTGCGATGAATTCAAGCAAGGCAGGTGCGATCTCGGCAAACTTGGCTTCGTTCTGCAAGCGCTCCAGCGTCAATCCATGTACCGCCGCCGCCCCCTCGTCTATCTCGCGCTCTGGATTGAGGTAACGGTGGAAGGTACGGTCGGAGACCTTGCGACCATCCATCTCGATAGCGGCGACTTCGATGATGCGGTGACCCTGCTTTGGGTCGAGGCCGGTAGTTTCGGTGTCGAGTACGATTTGTCTCATGTCTTAGCCTTCAATTCTTCGATGCCACGGTTCGCCAATTCATCGGCGCGCTCGTTGCCTTCATGTCCCGCGTGGCCTTTGATCCACACCCACTCGATGTGATGCCGGGTGACCGCCTCGTCCAGCCTGCGCCACAGATCATCATTCTTCACCGGTTGCTTACTTGCCGTTTTCCATCCACGCAGTTTCCAACCGGGTAGCCATTCGGTGATTCCTTGCAGTACGTATTTCGAATCCGTGTGTAAACGCACTTTGCACGGACGCGTCAATGTTTCCAAGGCCGCGATGGCTGCCATCAACTCCATACGGTTGTTGGTGGTGTGAGCCTCTCCACCGCACAATTCGCGCTCCTTGCCCTTGTTGCGCAACAACACACCCCAACCGCCGATGCCCGGATTGCCCTTGCATGCGCCATCGCTGAATATATCCACTACATCACTCATCGTGTTCGACCTTCTGTATCCCTTTGTTCAATTTTGGCGAGGCAGGCATCAGTTTCTGCACCAGCCCCTCGTTCCATTTCGGTTTAATGAGTCGCATCCCCGGCACGCGCTTGATGGCG
>JARCRR010000017.1 GCA_029850565.1 Gallionella sp.
ATCTCGGTCTGCGTGCGCACATCTTTGGCAACGGAGAAAGTGCGCTGGAATAATTTGTGCAGCAAGAAGCCCATCGTGCCCGCCTGCTCGGCCTGACGCACCGCTTGTTTCATTTGCCCCAATATCTGCGGCTCGCCCAACACCATGGAATCCAGCCCGCTAGCCACGCGAAACGCATGCTTTACGGCTTGTTCTTGTGGCAGACGATAGATGTAAGGTTCGATGTCGTTGGCGGCCAGATGGTGATATGACGCCAACCAACCCACGGCTTGTGAAGGGTCACTCGTACTGCAATACACTTCGGTGCGGTTGCAGGTAGACAGGATGGTGGCTTCTTTGGCCGCGCCGTTCCCGATCAGGTCGCGCAAGGCGACATCCATCGTCTCGGCATTGAACGCAATCTGCTCGCGCACATCGAGCGGCGCGGTCTGATGGTTGATGCCAAAAGTGAATAACTGCATGGGAGGTCCGCTGTCCGGATGATTCGGGGGCGGAATTATAGAGGCTGGGGCGGCTTTCTGCCAGCCGCCCCAGCGTTTAGGTAAGTTACTTAGTGCCTTGCAACAGCGCTAACGCCGCTTCGGCATCAGCCCGCAAGTTGCTTTCCGGATGATTCTTGATGAAGTCGCTAAAGGCGGTCTTCGCTTCCGCTTCATTTCCCGCGCCCACCAAGTCCATCGCTTTCTTGAACGCATTCAATTCGTCTGTATCTACAGCCTGGACTTTTTGTTCCCCCTTCCAGTAGACGTCGTCTGCATCCGCTAAAGAGCCGCGCACCCCTCCTGCTGCCGTTGTAGTGCTCAGCTTCTTTTTGGGAGTCATCGTTTCAATCTTTTTACGGAGGCGCTCCCACAACGACGGTTCGGAAGAGGTGCTCGCTGCGTAGCCAGGCGTTGCCAATGCAATGCCCAGCAATACTAACAATGCAATCAATTTTTTCATGCTCGTTCTCCTTGGTGGTGTGTTGCGTTGCTCCGACTCATAATGCGTTCAATAGTTCCAAACCAAGTGCACGATACTGGTCTTTGACGCCGGCATCTAATTTCTGCGCCTTGATGAAAGCGGCTTTGGCATTCTTGGTATCCCCGGTACGTTTGTAGGCGCGCGCCAGATTAACCAATATTTGAGCATCGTTTGGATTTAGTTTACTAGCGGCAAGATATGCTTTTTGTGCATCTTGGTATTTATCGTCGATCATTAGCAGATTGCCGCGGTTATTCATGGCCGACGCATTCTTTGCATCAAGGCTGATCGCTTTATCGAAATACTTCATTGCTTCGACACGGTCACCCAGTTTGGCCAAGATGATACCCATCTGGATGTGCGCATCCACATCCGCGGGATTCTGTTGCAGTATGGCCAAATAACGTCTTGTCTTGGTCTGGGAACTGATCTTCAAGACAGACAAATGGTCACTCGGGAATTTCTTCTCGATATCCGCACGAACAATTCCACTCGCTTTCCAGCCGGAGTCGGGCAAACTCGCCGGCTTATAGGTATCCCAAGAGCTGTGAACATCCAGGATGGTAAGCCCCTTGTCTTTGTATTTGTAGTAGGTGGCGCTTCCGTTTTCCCATGCCTTTATAAAGGAGTTGCCCACCAGCGTGGTCTCGACGGGAACCCATAAGACCCCCTCGTAGATCACGTACATATTGTCCATCGTATAACCATCATCGTCCGCAACGATCCCGGTTGAGAACATCATCAGCATGTGACCGGGAACTTCGAGCACACGCGTATTGACCCCCATACTCTCCAATCCTGAAGAATAGAAAGCTACCAGATCATCGCAGTCACCGGATTTGCGCTCCAGCGTTTCACGCGGGAATTGCAGATAGTCAACTGCATTCGCATTGCCCGAACTGATTTGATAGGGGTTGCTTGGATCCTGAATGTAGGTCAGCCCATACACCCCCAATGCGTTGAAGAAACCTGCCGCCAATTGGATCTCGTCTTTGGTCTCTTTGTATTCTCCAACTACCGCACGTACCAAATTGATGATGGGAGGATCTTTCGGGGTGACAAAAGCAGCAAAACGCTCGCGCTCATTCCAACTCAAGCGATGTTTGTCATATACATTGACCGTAGGGTTCTTGCTATAGATCATCCGCTTGCCGTTATCGAAATAGCTCGCCTCTATCATTGCCTGCACGGAGCTGTCTTCCGTAATGGTCAAAATACTGTTGTTGAACACCGCCTTAAGAACCAACTCCTCGCTTTCCCCCGGCAATAGCTTTTCCACTTTGCCTTCGGTCGAGAAATCCATAAAGTCTTTCAACACAAAACTGACCCTTATCTTTTCCATCGGCTTGCTGGTGTTATTGGTCAACTTGATGCGGCCAATTCCATCACGCTCATAAACCTTGTACGAATTGGAGAAGATGTCGCTCAACTTGACTACTTCGATCTCCAAAGGCGCGCGATTGAAAGCCTGGGTCGTCGCCACGACTTCCTGCTTTTCAGACTCCACACCATCCGTGCTTAATGTGGAAAGGTAGTAGGTATATTTTGTGTCGGGGGTGAGCGCGTCTTTGATGAATTCCGGTTGCGTGACCTCTGCCACTTTTTCGAAAACATCCCCCTCCTTTCGGTAGATCCGATACGCAGCCTCATATTTCTGCTCCACCACAGGCCAATTGATTTTGATTTGCCATGGTGTGACTTCAGCTTTTATATCCGTCATTTTTGGCGGCGTGTATTTCATAGACACACCATTGGCAAGCACACTGGTCGCGCCCTCATATCCAAAATGAGATTCGCCTGCTATCAGATAATAGTAACGAGATCCCGCCGCCATATCGTCGTCCACAAATTGATTATTAGGCGTTGAACCGATTTGCACGAAACCGCCACTCTCTGTTTTGGATCGATAGATTCGGTATTGCTTGACATAAGGGGTTGCCGCCTGAGCCCAATTCAATGTAATTCCGTGCACTTTCCCCTGTACAACAAACTGTGAAGGCGCCTCGGGTTTATGCAAAACAGCAAACGTCTGCACCCGCTTATTTCCGCGGTCAGAGACTAGAAAAGTAACTCCCTCGCCGCCTGTTATTGACACTGGATCATTTAACCCGCCTGGAGCGCCCCCTTTATCCCCAAACAAACGGAGAAGTTGCCCTTTTTGGGAAAATACTTTGATCTGATTTCCATCGAGCACCAACAATTCAGCACTTGTCGCCATCAATGCTACCGGCTTGGTGAATGAGCTTCCCCCTTCTTTGGTTTTTCCAAATTCCGCTATTTCTTGTCCTGATGATGAAAAGACCAATACACTCCCCCGCGCTCCATCAAGAACGTAAAGGTTGTCGAGCGTATCGAATGACATTGATATGGGGGCGGTAATCTTAGAAGCCGTTCCTCCCAAGCTATTCAAGTAGACGCCATCTTCGCGAAAGACTTGCACTGACCGGTTGGTTTTATCGGAAACGAATATCAAGCCCGAAGCGGATACTGCAATTGAGGTCGGGTCACTGAACTGACCAGCACCATTTCCTCGCCCCCCCAAGCTGACCACCACCATCCCTGTCTCATCCAGCTTGGCACCGCGCATGTTTTTTTTGTCGAGCACCCATACCGCGCCGGCCTTATCAACGGTGACTCCGGTCAGCTCCATATCCTCCAGCTTGATTTCCCCGGATACCGCTCCTTTGTTGATCCTTAGCAAACTCTTTTTGTCTTTTCCAACAGCGTAGATCGTTTCTTTGCCATCCCAAACTATTTGCCCCACTTCGCTTGAGATGCTATCCATCCACTTGACAGACATTTTCCCCGCAGCTTTAGGCAGACGCTCCAATGAACTCCCGGCCTGAGTTAAGAAAACATTGACCAGTGTTTTCTTTGAGTCCCCCACAAAAACTTGCTGCCCTCTATCTACAGACAGTCCTGTCATGCTTTTAAATTGCGCCTTACCCTCGCCTTTCGAGCCAAAGCTATAAGCCAGATTGCCATCGAAATCATACTTTTGGATGGCAGAGGCGCTCTCATCAGCGACATAAATGCCATCTTCGGCAACGGACAAGGCTGCCAGCTTGCCCGTCTTTGGTAGTGATTTAATGAACTTTCCGGTTGGCGTATATACCTTGACAAGGCTATCTCCCGCATCCAACACGTAGATGCGCCCGGCAAGATCCAACGCGATATCACCAGGCTCATCTAATTTGAAGGGCAATGCTTTTGCGGGACCTTTACTTTCATCGACTATCGCTGCGGGCGCGCTGATCGACATAGTATTTAGAAATACTCCGTTGACTCCGAACAGTTGGATACGCCCATTGCCGCTGTCGGAAACATAAACCACCCCCTCGAATACGGCAATTCCCCTCGGGGATTTTAAGTTGTTATTTGACGACCCTCCCGATTTACCTCCAAAACTGCCCAAAAACTTTCTATCGGACAAGCCGTACATGACCACTTGGTCTGTTTCGCTATCTACTATGTAAACAGTATCGCCCTCTATCGCAACCGCTTCCGGTTGTTCGAGCATCACGGTATTTCCATTCTTGGTTGGCACTGACAATAGCAGCTTCCCCTCCCCATCCACCATGTCGATGGAGCCGTCTTCTTTGGCAAAAAATAAATTCCCTTCATGCGCACCTATCAATTTTTTCAAATTGGAGGAGACAATTTCCTTTTTAAAATCAACTTTTGCAAATCCGCCTGCGGGAGCCGCAGGCACAACTTCTGCAGCATTAGCAGAAGTAGCTATAAACAGTGGCAAAAACGCAAACAAATATTTATTCATTTCCCAACCCATTCAAATAAGTTACCGCTAGGGCGGGGTATTCCCCGCTCGGATATTTATCCCAAATCACTTGCTCGTTCTATTGAAAACCCCGTCCCAATCGGGGGCTGGGGAATTTTCTACAAAATAGTCACAACGTTCAACATAAATCTGGCTCGGCTCGTCGCTCGGCAACTCGGCCAATAACATTGAAAAAACGGTTTTCGCTTCAATCCATTTCCGCTCGCGATATAAAGCCAAACCGGACCTAAACCGCTCAAGTTGCATTTCCGACATGGCACCTAAGCCAACTTGAGGTTCATAGATTGTAACTGGCAAGTGCTTGCCCACCACCCTAATCTTGTCCAGTTCTCTGTACCGACAGACTTCGGGAGCTCCCGTGTAAGTGGCTTCGCCAACCAAATAGGTTATCCCGTAGTACTTGGCCGTACCTTCAAGTCTTGAAGCAAGGTTCACCGTGTCGCCAATGACGGTGTATTCCATCTTCTTACCCGCCATCCCGACGTTACCCGCGACCACCTCACCCGAGTTCAGTCCGCAACGAATGGCAAACGGCTCTTTTTCTTCGCTCTTCCACTTGGCGCGAAGTTCATCCATTCTTTCCGCCATCGCAACAAGACAACTCATCGCCAGCTTGGCGTGATCCGGTTGGCTCAAAGGTGCCCCCCAATACGCCATGATGGCATCACCGATGAATTTATCGATTGTGCCGTCATGCTTCTCGATCACCTGCACCATCGCGCCCAAGTATTCGTTCAAACGGGATACCACCTCCTGCGGCGGATGCGACTCACTGAATGTGGTAAAACTTTTGATATCAGTGAAAAGTACCGTCACCTCCTTGTTATCTCCTCCTATTTTTGCCGCCTCTGGGTCTTTTTCGAGACGCGCCACCAACTTGGGGGACAAATAACTGGAAAACATCGAGCGCATCTCGCGAGCACTGCGTTCCAAAACCAGATAACGGAAACTTCCACCGATCAATAACGCCAGAATGGCGGACAAAGTAGGGTAGATGATGTTGATCCAATGTCCCGCCTCGAACATGTAATTGGCAAACCAGATATACCCTGCCAGCAGAAGCGTCGTTGCCGGAATCGCGCCATACAGGCGTAAACGTGTGGTCAAGAAATAAGCCAGCGCCCCCAAAACTACGATGAACACCATATCAAGCAAGGCTTCCAGCCCGCCTTGGCGAACGAAGCGATCACTGATGATGTTATCTGCGATCGTAGCGTGGATCTCTACCCCCGGTGTATTCCCATGATAGGGAGTGACGCGCATGTCATAGACACCCAGCGCGGTCGCACCGATGAATAAAACCTTACCCTTCAATTGTTCCGCCGGAATGCGGCCATTGACGATGTCTGTAAATGAAAATCGCGGATAGCCGCCGGGAGGTCCGGTAAAGTTGACCCACATGGAATAATTCTCACCCACCGGGATATGTCGTTCACCCAAAACGACCTCGAACGAATCGGCGGCATATTCTTTTTCATCCAGTGCCAACATCGCGGCCATCATACCTAACGAGGGCGTTGTCTTGCCTTCAAACTCGACCAAAAGAGGGCTACGGCGATTTACGCCATCCTCATCCGGCTGCAAATTGATATGCCCCACGCCGAGCGCCGAACGTTCGATTTCAGGCAATGACCGCGTCACTCCTTTTACCTGCCCATCCTTATCGAACTCAAAAAGGACAGCTAAAACCACATTGCCCGCCTTCTTGGTTGCTGCTGCAAATTTTTGGTCGCTCACCAAGTTTTCACGTTCCGGGAAGAACGCATCGAACAGCACTGCCTTGGCTTGTGCCGCCTTCAGCTTTTCCAACAACCTTGCATACTCTGTACGAGTCCAAGGATAACGCCCCAACTCTGCGATGCTCTTGTCGTCTATCGCAATGATGCCGATACTGGGTTCAAGCGGTATCGCCCCCCGCATATTGCGAAAACGTAAATCGTAGGTTTTTGCTTCGAACGCTTCCAGAAAAGCATTTTGGGAATAATACAGAAACAGCACCGCCACAATGGACAGTGCCGATAGCATGATGGAAAGTATCGCGCTATTTGCTCGCGTCACCCATTTGGGCAAAAACGAAGTAGTAGCCATTTTCGACATACTCCCTGGCAAATCAAATACTGTACGGGGCCACAATTACCCCACCGGTCACAATGATGCCATAGCTGCTTTGTAATAAGTGCAAAAAGAGGCACTTATTCAGATTACTCACTGCCCCTCTGAGAACATCCACGCCGCCAGCGTACCTGCCTCATAGCGCAACTTGGTTGCCGCGAGCCGTTGATCCAGCTCGCCGCTCACCAGACTGACCATTGTCGTCATGTGCTCACTCTCCGCGGTTAGCACTTCCAACAATGAACGTTTCCCCAATGTTTCCCATTGTGCGAAGTAGTCACTGCGAACCTGCTCGGTATTCGTCGCGAGCACTTTCAAACTGGCCACCCGCTCGACTTGATTGTTGTAATCAGCCCACGCACTGTTGAGTTTGTATTCGATCTCAAAAGCCGTCTGCTGATACCGCTCTTGTGCAGCATTGGCGCGTTCGAGCATGGCTTTCTCCTGTGCCCTACCGGACAAACCCTGAAAAGCGTTCCACCTCAAGGTGGCAAACATCTGCCCCGGATCAGAGTAACCCATGATATCGACACCGGACGTCTTTGAAGCTTGCAAATCAAATATTGGCCAATAATTACCCGCGCGAATCGCTTCTGAATTTGCAGTCAATGCTTGTTTATCAGCCTCCGCAGCCAACAGCAAGGGATGTTCCTGTTTGGCTTTGGTCATACCCGCGTCGGGTGTGATCGGTTCAATAGTAGGCAGGATCGCAGTTCTGCCCTTTGGGCTGTTTTCCGGACCGACCAATTTAAGCAACTGGATCTCGTATTCGCGCAGCCTTGCCTCGGCGGCAACCTTATTGTCCTTGGCTTGCAGCAAACGTGCTGTCGCCTGGGTCAGCTCACTTCTGCGTCCGGGAAGGGTCTGCACAATCTCACTCATCTTTTCCACCAGCAATCCCAACCTGCCGATGTTCTCATCGTGAAGCTCGACCAAGCGACGATATTTCAATATCTGCAAATAGGCAGTTGTCGTCTCAAACACGGTTTGCTCGCGTGCCTGCAACACCTTCGCATGTGCAGACTGCTCCTGATACTCCCTTGCCGATATCTGCTTGCGGACTTTCCCGCCGTCATACAGCGTATAGGTGACCACCAACGAAGCGCGGTCTGTCGTACCGTTACCATAGGGGTTGCCTGTGCCGAACATCTTCGATTTGCTGGTCGCATTGACATCGACCCGCGGCCAACGAGCGCCCTTCACATCATCGATATCCATCTGAGAGGCATGCCAATTCGCCTCCGCATCGCGCAATTGAGGGCTACGCAATAAAGCGACCCCCGCCAATTGTCTAAGCGTTTCATTCTCGGAACTATCGCGTGGTGATGCGACTTGCCCCTCGACTTGACCAAGGTCGTGTTGAAGTTTCAGGTCGTTTGCGGAAAGCGGTTGCGCGAGGGATGTGCCCGAATAGAAAAGGGCGGAAATACCGCTAACGAGAAATGCCAGTCTCATATTAAAAACAATAAAAACTGATCAATACGGTTCTAACGTTCACGGAAAGCCTCGCGTGCCTTGAACACCGGCTTGAGCAAGTATTCCAAGATCGTCTTCTTCCCCGTCTTGATCTGCACAGTAGTGGTCATACCGGGAATGATGGCAAACTCTTTGTCGCCGCGCTTCAATGAAGCCGATGTCGTTCTGACGATGACTTTATAGTAGACATCGCTCACGCCCACTCTGGCGGCATTGGGTCTATCCTCGCGCAAGGTATCGGGGCTGATGTGTTCCAGTGTGCCGCTCAAACCGCCGTAAACCGAATAATCGTATGCAGTCACCTTCACCATCGACTCCAATCCCGGACGCAGGAACGCGACATCTTTCGGCAATATCTTCGCCTCGATCAATAGCTGATCTTCGAATGGAACAATCTCCATGATGTCTGTCGCAGGCGGGATCACGCCGCCGATGGTGGTGACCTTGATGTTCTTCACGGTGCCCTTCACCGGCGCTTTCACCAAGGTGCGCTTCATCGTGTCTTCGCGTCCGATGGCGTTCTCCCGCGCTTGCGCCAGTTCGCTCTCCGCGCGCACCAATTCCTGATTCGCTTCCGCGATGAATTTGTTCTTGCGTTCGGTGATCTGCACCCGCGTGTCATTGGCCTGTCGCTTCGACTTGATCAATTCCAGATCGGAGATTAGCCCCCTAGCCACCAACGGGGCAGTCATCTCGATCTCTTTCTCGATCAACGCGAGGCTGCGCTCCAAACCCGCGACGCTTTGCTCCAGCGCATGTCTTTTCGATCTGAACGATTCGCGTTCGTTACGCACGATGTCGGGATAGGCCTCGACCTCGGGTGGGAATTCAAGCGACTTGCCGTACACCTCGGCACGCAATCGAGTCACGCTCCCCATTAACGCGATCATCTTGTTGTAACTTTCCTGGTAGGACGCAGTGGCTCGGGTAGGGTCGATCTTCAACAGCCCCTGTCCCTTTTCGACCACCTGTCCCTCCTTCACATTGAGTTCGGCGAGTATCCCGCCCTCAAGACTCTGGATGATCTGCTCACCGCTGATGGGGATTACCTTGCCTTCACCCTCGGTGATCTCCTCCACCTCTGCGAGACTTGCCCAGATCAGCGCGGCGACCAACACCACACCGATCAGATACAGCGCCCAGATCACTTTGGGCGCTGATTGTTCCAGCATCGCCGCATGCAGATCGCGCATGTAATGCAGATCTTCGGGTTGAGCGCTTTGTTTGGGGGTTTGTTTGGTTTCGGCCATCATCTATTCTTTATGCGGGTGGAATCGCCGCATTCGGCACGGACACTTGTCCGGCGTTGAGCGCCGCCATCACCTTGTCGCGCGGACCATCCACGATCAACTTGCCGTTGTCCAGCACGATCACGCGATTGACCAACGCCAGCAACGATAAACGATGCGTCGCCACGATCAGGGTACGCCCCGCCATCTCTTTCTGCATCTGCGCCATGAACACCGTCTCGGTCTGTCCGTCCATCGCACTGGTCGGCTCATCCATCAGCACGATGGCATTCTTCGCCAACAAACAACGGGCCAATGCCACCAACTGACGCTGCCCGCCCG
>JARCRR010000018.1 GCA_029850565.1 Gallionella sp.
TTCCAGATCGGGGCCGCCGAATTCCCAGAACGAACCGCCGATGGTGTAGATCATGCCCGCCGCCATGTTCACCGAGCAGAAGCCGCCGTGCGCCGCGTAGTTGGGCGTACCGAACTGGCGCGCGAACATACCGGTCAGCGCCTGCATCTGGTCGCGTCCGGTGAACAGGGCGAACTTCTTGGGATCAGTCGCACGTATCTTGCCCAGCCGTTCAGTCAGAATAGAGAATGTCTCATCCCATGTTATTTCCTCGAACTCACCATCGCCACGCTCCGTACCGGGCTTGCGGCGCAGCGGCTTGGTCAAACGTGCGGGCGAATACTGTTTCATGATGCCGGACGAACCCTTGGCACAGATCACCCCCCCGTTCAAGGGATGGTCCGGATTGCCGTCGATATAACGTATCTCACCGTTGCGCAGATGCACGCGGATGCCGCAGCGGCAAGCACACATATAACAAGTGGTGTTGCGAATCTCGGTGGTTGCCTCTGTAACGGGAGGCACTAGCGGGTCGTGCAATGGAGTCGATGACATAGTGGCTGTTTTTTTGCGTTTATCGAGGCACGACAATCCTACGGAATCAGTCGGTTTTTGTGGGTTGCAAGTATGCGTATCACATGCCAGCACTGCCATAGCTGTGAGGAGTGATTGAGACATAACCCGTAAGGGGGGGTGCGACCTTTAACCCATGAGGGGTATCGCAGAGTTGGGGGGGTTGCTCTAGTGTGCCCAACTTGAAAAACCATAAGCTGATGAACTGTATTCAGGGAGGCAAGTATGGCATTGGTAAGACCACACGGTGGTAAGGATCTGAAACCTTTGTTGTTGGAAGGCGAGGATCTGATCGCCGAAACGCTTCGCGCGCGCACGTATCCGAAAGTGACGGTGAGCTCCCGCGAGAAGGGCGACATCATCATGCTCGGCATCGGCGGCTTCACGCCACTCGACGGCTTTATGCACCATGCCGACTGGCAAGGTGTGTGCGACGGTATGACCATGACCAACGGCTTGTTCTGGCCCATCCCCATCACCCTCTCCACCGACAAAGCATCCGCAGACACCATCACCCTCGGTTCCAACATCACACTGATGGATCCCGACGATGGCTGCATCCTCGCCACGATGCAAGTCACCGAAAAATACAACATCGACAAAGCGCATGAATGCGCCAAAGTGTTCGGCACCACCGATCTCGAACATCCCGGCGTGAAGATGGTGATGGCGCAGGGCGAAGTGAACCTTGCCGGCCCGGTGAAGGTGCTGTCGCAAGGTGGTTTCCCGCAGAAATACGGTGCCATGTTCAAGACACCGAAAGAGACGCGCGAACTGTTCAACGAACTGGGCTGGAGCAAGGTCGCCGCGTTCCAGACACGCAACCCGATGCACCGCTCGCACGAATATCTGGCCAAGGTGGCCATCGAAGTGTGCGATGGCGTGATGATCCATTCGCTGCTTGGCAATCTCAAGCCCGGCGACATCCCTGCCGAAGTACGCACCCATGCCATCATCGCGCTCACCAAGAACTACTTCGTGGCCAAGACCATCGTGCAAGCCGGCTATCCGCTCGACATGCGCTATGCAGGACCGCGCGAAGCCTTGCTGCATGCTTTGTTCCGCCAGAACTACGGTTGCTCGCACCAGATCGTCGGGCGTGACCACGCCGGCGTCGGCAGTTATTACGGTCCGTTCGATGCGCATCACATCTTCGACAAGATACCCAAAGATGCGCTGGAGACCCAGCCGCTCAAGATCGACGTGTCGTTCTGGTGCTACAAGTGCGGCGGCATGGCCTCCGGACGCACCTGCCCGCACACCGATGCGGACCGGTTGCAAGTCTCGGGGACGCAGTTGCGCAAGATGCTGTCGGAAGGCGCGGAAGTGCCGGCCGAATTCAGCCGCCCCGAGGTGCTGGAGATATTGCGCAAGTACTATGCCGGATTAGCTGACAATGAAAAAGGGAAGTGAAACTCAGCGGGTATTCGGCACGCTCGAAGTCCAACTCTTTTTTCGGACTGATTTAGTTGGAGTAATGTAGGTAGGTTCGCAGGGTAATCGTTTGTTTGGGGCAACTTTTCCCATACTCGGCAACCAATAGATTGACTGCTATTTTGTGACTAATATTTTTTTGAGGAGGTACTAATGTTTACGAGCAACCCGTTTGCCACACTTTCGGAGGTGATATCGCCCGCAATGATGCAAGGGTATATCGTTCTTATGTTCCTGCTGGTCATGGGCGGGACGATACTTGACATGCTGCACAAGAAGAGCGCCAAGTACTTTTTCGAAAATGCTAAAAAAGCGAAGAAGAGCGCAAAACGCGAAGTAAGCGGTGGTGAAAAGGTTGCGATGGCCGCTTCCGTGCTGGTCAAGGAAGTGCTGACCTCCGGCGAATTCGACAATCCGCGCCGCAGGCTCTCCCACCTGCTGACCATGTGGGGCACCATCCTCTTCATCGTGAGCACCGCAGTCATGATCTTCTCGCCGGAATCCACCTCCACCCTGTGGCCGCAACTGTGGCACTTCGGTGCGCTGATGCTGGCTGTCGGCGGATACTGGTTCTGGTTCTTTATCCGCGCTGATGTAGCTGCGGAGGGTCTCCCAGCCTTCCGTCTCGAGCGTGCCGACCTGTTCATCCTCTCTCTGCTGGCCACCGCGACCTTCGCATTGGCCTGGTCGTTCACCGGCGGCGGCGTGGGCGTGCTCTTCGCCCTGTTCATCCTGTCCAGCACCGTGCTGTTCGGCGGCGTGTACTGGTCCAAGTTCGCCCACATGTTCTTCAAGCCCGCTGCGGCCTTCCAGAAGCGCGTCATCATGGCCGACGGTGGCCGCGAGAACCTGCCGCCGGACTATGACCTGACCGATCCCGCAGTGCACGCCAAGTTCCCGGATGTGCCCCAGTATATGGGCAAGAACCCGCCCAACATGGGACTGTGCATCAAGGCTGAACGAGCCAACCATTACTAATGCTGTCTTGACCAATTTTCGATAAGAAATAGAGGAGTAATTTATGCCAACCTTTGTATATATGACGCGTTGTGACGGTTGTGGAGAATGCGTTGACATCTGCCCGTCCGACATCATGCACATCGACAAGAAGCTGCGTCGCGCTTACAACATCGAACCCAGCATGTGCTGGGAATGCTATTCCTGCGTAAAAGCATGCCCGCATCAGGCGATCGATGTGCGCGGCTATGCCGACTTCGCCCCGCTGGGTCACAGCGTCCGCGTGATCCGTGACGAAGAGAAAGGTACGATTGCGTGGCGCATCAAGTTCCGCAACGGCAAGAAAGACATGGAGCTGCTGGCACCGATCACGACCAAGCCTTGGGGCTCGGCGACACCGAAACTCGCAGATGTGCCAGCTCCAAGCAAGGAGATGCGCGACAGTCAACTGCTGTTCAATGAACCCAAATACATTCGTATGGATGACGGCGGATTGCACACGCTGCAATCCAATGGCCTGGAAATCAAAGAGGGAGTGCAATACTGATGAGCTACTCGACAATTATTGAAGACAATATCGACATCCTAGTTGTCGGTGCGGGCCTGGGCGGTACAGGCGCGGCATTCGAGGCAAGATATTGGGGACAGAACAAGAAGATCGTCATCGCCGAAAAAGCGAACATCATGCGTTCTGGTGCGGTAGCCCAGGGCCTGTATGCGATTAACTGTTACATGGGTACCCGCTTTGGCGAGAACAATCCCGAAGATCATGTGCGTTATGCACGTATCGACTTGATGGGGATGGTGCGTGAGGACTTGTTGTTTGACATGGCACGCCACGTAGACTCCACGGTGCATAACTTTGAAGAGTGGGGTCTTCCCATCATGCGCAACGAGAAGAAGGGTTCGTATTTGCGTGAAGGGCGTTGGCAGATCATGATTCATGGTGAATCCTACAAGCCTATCGTTGCTGAAGCAGCCAAGAAATCGGCAGACAAGGTGTTCAACCGCATCTGCGTGACTCACCTCCTGATGGATGAATCCAAAGAGAACCGTGTCGCCGGTGCCGTGGGCTTCAATGTACGCACGGGCAACTACCACGTGTTCAAGTCCAAGACCGTCATCTGCGGCGCCGGTGGCGCTTCCAACATCTTCAAGCCGCGCTCCGTTGGCGAAGGTGCGGGCCGCGTCTGGTACGCACCGTGGTCTTCGGGTTCTGCATACGGCCTGATGATCGAAGCCGGTGCCAAGATGACGCAAATGGAAAACCGTATCGTGCTGGCCCGCTTCAAGGATGGTTACGGCCCAGTCGGCGCCTACTTCCTGCACCTCAAGACCTATACCCAGAATGGCTACGGTGAAGAGTATGAGTCCAAGTGGTTCCCGGCACTTCAGCAAATGGTAGGCAAGGAATACTTAGATCCGGAAGTTTCGCACCGGACCCACCGCCCCATTCCGACCTGCCTGCGTAATCACGCGATCATCAACGAGGTTAATGCCGGTCGTGGCCCGATCCACATGGTCACCATGGAAGCCTTCCAAGATCCTCATCTTGAAGAGATCGGCTGGCACAACTTCCTCGGCATGACCGTTGGTCAGGCGGTACTGTGGGCAGCAACAGACGTTGATCCCAAGTACGAGAATCCTGAGCTGACCACGTCTGAGCCTTATGTCATGGGTTCACATGCTACCGGTTGCGGTGCCTGGTGTTCAGGCCCTGAAGATCTCTCTCCGCCGGAATACTTCTGGGGCTATAACCGCATGACGACAATCGAAGGTCTGTTCGGTGCCGGTGATGCGGTAGGCGGAACACCTCACGCCTTCTCGTCGGGTTCTTTCACCGAAGGTCGTCTGGCTGCCAAGGCTGCCTGCAGATATATCGATGATGGCAAAGCAGAAGGCATCCGTGTTTCTGATGCTCAGATCAATCGTCGCAGAGAACAGATCTACAAGCCCTTGGAAACTTACCGCGTTTACAGCAATGAAGTGGTCGCGGGTACCGTCAATCCCAACTTCATCAATCCGAGACAGGGCCTTGATCGTTTGCAGAAGATGATGGATGAGTACTGTGGTGGTTTTGGTGTCAACTACATGACCAACGACAAGCTGCTGAACATCGGTCTGAAGAAGATGTCGATTCTGGGTGAAGATCTGGAAAAGGTTGCCGCGTCGGATATCCATGAACTGCTGCGTGCATGGGAACTGAAGCACCGCTTCCTGACTTCCGAAAGTGTGTTCCATCATACGCTGTTCCGCAAGGAGACACGTTGGCCGGGTTACTACTACCGTGGCGATGTAATGAAACTGGATGACAAGAACTGGCACGTACTGACAGTTTCGCGTCGCGATCCCAAGACCGGTGAGTACACCATGGAAAAAGCACCGCTCTACCATCTGGTCGGTGATGTAGAGAAAGCGCCGCCAGAAGCGCACCACTAAGCAAACGTAGGCTTGATACCGGTTTTGTAAAATCAGGCCTATGAGATTATTTGCTGCGACAACTTGTTCTTTTAGTTAAAGGGGACCAGCACATTCTTTGTTGGTCCTCTTTTTGTCTAATCAGCCAAGAGTGAGACAAAGCTGTAGATAAAATTTTGAAACACTGTGTAGGCGAGAAATCGTATGAACATTATTGAAAAAACAGATGAAGAGATCTTGGAGTTGGCACACCCGATGTGGGCAGATCTTATCAAGTACTCTAATGAAGGAAACTACGGTGCTTTCACGCGCAATTTTTCGAGCTCTTTTATTGCGGGTGCCAATGAAGTTGAAATGGGCAAGCAGTTTGCGAGAAGCGACCTTGCGAAAAACCTGTCGGAAGATTATTCCTATCTCGGCATGATACGCCGTGGAGAATATGTCACTGTTCTATACAAAGTGATAAACAAAAAAAATAATAGCGAATGGCTGGGAAGACTGGTGCTGGGTTATGAAAAGGACAAGGTGAGAATCTTCGGCGCTACGCTGTTCTAAGAAAAATTTATCATTCACCAAGGCGCTCTAGTCATGTCAGATACGATTGAAGATGAAAAATTCGTTGAACTGAATTACAAGGTCATCGATAACAAAACCGGTGACGTATTGGTCACTGTGGACTATCCGCTGGCTTATGTTCACGGCGTGAATGATGTGTTGTCCGAAGAAGTGACCAAAGAACTGTATGGCAAAAAAGTCGGCGACATCATCGAAGTACCGATAGACACTGCCAAGTTGTACGGTGAGCGAGAT
>JARCRR010000019.1 GCA_029850565.1 Gallionella sp.
CACCAGCAGCGTTCTCCTTGGAGCAACCACTTTGGAGCAATTGAAAGAGAATCTGGATAGTGCTGAGTCGACGCTATCGACAGAGACTCTAGAACGCATCGAGACCCTCCATCGTTCATATCCAAACCCTGCACCATAAAAGGCGGAGGTGGTGAATTCACCTTGGGGCGGGGTTGGGCTATCATGCGCCCGCAGGCTTCTCTCACAACTCATTGGAGATCAATATGATCAAGAAAATCGTCGCCGTCGTCCTAATCCTGTTGGCTGGTGGAGCTTGGCTCTATCTTGATCATCTGAACAAACAGGAACAACTCATCGCCGAGCAGACACGTCAGGCCATGCAACAGGCACGTGCTGAGGCAAAAGCGAGATTCGACGCACAAATACGTGCTGATCTGACAAGCTGCCAAGCTACAGCGGAACAAGCGAAGATAGACTATGTGGTTCTTAACCAAAAGCCGGTACCACGCAAACCGGGTGAGTTCACCACCCCGCAAGCGGTAGCCGATGAAGCCGCAAAGATGCTGGCAGATGCAAATGCCGCCTGCCAACTCACTTTCGACACGCGCACAAAGAACGGTTTCTAACTTAAAACCAACGGGATCAACGCTCTTCGTCTTTGGGTAGCAGGCAAGCGGGTTCTTTGCACCCGAAGACGGAGAAGTATCGAAACCACACCCACGGCAGGACGGGGAACAAAGCTCGCCACAACCAGTTCCCATCTTCAGCCGGTGACCTCTCTCCGTTCCACCAGTCTATCACCACGTATCATGTCAGCCTGGCGTCAGCGGTCAACAAGACGCCTCGACTGCGATGTGGCAAAGCCAAGTAGCGTCGAGTCTGCATCTCGGTCAGCCGACTGGCGATGCGTTGCGATTCACTGTCGTGCCTATCCTCCCCGTAAAGAGATGAGTGCGCGACCTCGAACGAAGCTACCAGCTTGACGTGATTGTCATACAGCACATCTATAAGCCAGGTGAAGCGCCGCGCCGCCGCGCCATTCTCGGCTGACATTTTGGGTATATTCGACACGAACACGGTGGGATAGCGGTGAGCGATCTCGAGGTAATCAGACTGGTCGTGGTTGCCGCCGCACAACTCTTTGAAATCGAACCAAACGATTTCACGCGCTTTGCTGACGACAGGTATCTGAATACTCCCAATCTGGACGTCATCCATCTCGGAATACATACCTGCCGTGAGGCGTTGGAACAATGACTGCATATGATGTTCAGTCTGGGCATCTTGGGCATCCATGAACAGCGGATCGCGCACCATCTGCAACATGCGGTAGTCGGTGTCGCTATCGAGATGGAGCACCTTCAACTCGCGCTTCAACAGTTCGATGGCAGGCAGGAAATTCTGCCGCTGCAAACCGTTCGGATACAAACCGTCAGGCGGATAGTTCGATGTGGTCAGCAAGACCACGCCACGCTCCAGCAATGCACTCAGCAAACGCCCGAGGATCATCGCATCGGCGATGTCGTCCACATGGAACTCGTCCAGACACAATAGGCGCGTGGAGCGCTCGATGTTCTCAGCCAAAGCCATCAGGGGGTCGCGCTCATGAGCGAGCTGCTTCATCTCGTGATGCACCTCGGCCATGAAATTGTGGAAATGGATGCGGCGTTTGCGACGATACGGCAGGCAATGATAGAAGCCATCCATGAGGAATGTCTTGCCACGCCCCACCCCGCCCCAGATATACAAACCGTTCGGAACATCCGGACTCAGCAGACTGCGTCCCAGGAACTGGTTGCGTTTTGCCTTGAATTCGACGAGTTGTTGCCACAGTGTTTCCAGCTCATCAATAGCAGAGAGTTGCCGCGTATCGCAAACAAAGCCAGAACGCTCATAAGCCTTCTGATACCACGCCTTAGGACTCATCCCCACCGCATCCATCACACAACAACCTCGATGAATTCCAGCGCATTCTGATCGGGGTCGCGACAGAACAAAGCGCGACGGCCAGACTGACTCACGGTGTATTCTATATTTGCCGCATCCAAGCGCGATATCAACAAGGAAAGGTCATTCACAACCAAGGCAACATGACGATCGCGTCCGCCATGTGGCGGGCGCTGCAATCCCGCTTCGGGATCAGGCAACGACATCAGATGTATCTGTTGATTCACCCCGATTTCATACCACACGCCATTGAAACTCATGGATGGACGTTTGGCATCGGTACGCAATCCCAGCACAACTTCGTAGAACGCACGCGACCTTGCAAGATCGCTGGTGATGAAGGTGGCATGATGGATACCCGTGATCATCATGCTTTGAAGGGAGCAACCTTGCTCGCCGCCAGCTTGGCTCGCGCCCTCGCCTCATCGGTGTCTCTACCGTTCGCCAATGCAACTCCCATACGGCGCCTCTTGAACGATTCCGGCTTGCCGAACAAACGGATGTCAGACTCTGGCACACGCAAAGCCTCATCCACTCCGGCGAATGCGATGCCTTTTTCTTCCAACTGCCCGTAGATGACCGCAGAAGCACCTACCGCGCGCAGGCCTGTATCAACCGGCAGTCCGAGGATGGCTCGCGCATGCAGCTCGAATTCATTGAGGCGCTGGGTACACATGGTCACCATACCTGTATCGTGAGGACGCGGACTGACTTCGGAGAACCAAACCATATCGCCTTTGACGAACAGTTCGACCCCGAAGATACCCAATCCCCCCAGATCATCGGTCACCTTCTTGGCTATGTCGCGCGCGCGTTGCAAGGCCACTGGCGACATCGCCATCGGCTGCCAACTTTCCACGTAATCCCCATGTACCTGCACATGGCCTATGGGCTCACAGAAATGAGTTTCAACGGCACCATTCGCACCGATGGCCCGCACTGTGAGTTGCGTGATCTCGTAATCGAATGGAATAAAACCCTCGACGATGACTCTGCCCTGATCCACACGCGAGCCGCTGGCAGCATATTCCCATGCGGCTTGCACCTCATCCGGAGCATCCACTTTTGACTGACCTTTACCGGAAGATGACATGACGGGCTTGATGATGCATGGATAGCCGATCACCGCTACGGCTGCACGCAACTCTTGCAGATTGTCGGCGAACCTATAGGGCGATGTGGGCAAATCCAGAATCTCAGCCGCCAATCTTCGTATGCCCTCACGGTTCATGGTGAGTTTGGCGGCGCGCGCGGTCGGGATGACCCGCGCCAATCCTTCTTGTTCTATCTGAACCAACATGTCGGTGGCGATGGCCTCTATCTCGGGTACGATGATGTGAGGTTTCTCCATCTCGATGATTGCACGTAGTGCCGCACCATCTGTCATATTGATGACATGAGACCGATGCGCCACTTGGTGACCGGGTGCATTCTCGTAACGATCTACCGCGATGACCTCAACGCCCAGCCTTTGCAGCGCGATGATGACTTCTTTACCGAGTTCGCCACTGCCGAGCAGTAGGACCTTGGTCGCATGGTTGGTGAGAGGGGTTCCTATATACACTGCGGTGGACAGGGTGGTTGGCATTTGTAAACGCATTATCCGGATTGAGCACTGGGATATTCTATTTGAATATCGTGACATTAGGGATATGCTGACCGGCAGGCAAAGGTTGATTCCACTCGTTACCGCGAAATTTCAGATGCACAAGTCGTCCGTGCGAACTGAAACAAGTTGAGCAAGTTAATTTTTTCGGGGACTCTACTTCATGTACCTCAGTTTACTTGTCATCACCGCAGAAATATTGCTCATCACCTATTTGAATTACCTATTGGCCGGGACGTATATTTCTTTAGATGTTCTGTACTGCCTACCCATCATTCAGGCGGCGCACACAAAAGTACTGCAGGCAAAACGCAAATCGGACTCAAGAACCACCATATTCTTGGGTTTTGCTGCGGCTTTTGTCTGGAGCTTTTCAGAACGGATGATCAACCCGGATGATGTTTCCGTCTCCTGTGTGGTATTGAATACTTTCACACGGGGAATCACCCTTTCCTTGATTGGCAGACTGGTCTCGCGCTTATGGATGGAACGTGAGTACGGTCAAAAGGATTTTCTGACTGATCTGACTAATCGCGCAGAGTGGATCGATAGGTTCGAATACGAGCAATTACGCAGCGAACGCTCGGGGAAACCCTATTCCTTACTGTATATCGATATTGATCGCTTCAAACTACTCAACGACAGCAAAGGTCACCAAGTGGGTGACGCGGCATTGAAAATAGTGGCCGATATATTGACCAGGTGTTCTAGAAAAATGGATACCATCGCACGTATCGGTGGTGATGAGTTTGCGGCACTTTTTCCAGAGACAGATGCGGCGGCTTGTGCCGTATTGTTAAACAGGATCAAAACCGCATCGGAAAAAGAATTCGAGCAACGCGATTGGGATATTTCGCTTTCGATAGGTGATACGACTCAGATAGGCAAGAAGAAAAGCGCGATGGAGATGTTGGATGAAGTAGATGCGATTATGTATTCCGTCAAGAAGAACAAACATCAAGCTGAGAACTGACATCTCAAATTCAGAGAGCCTCTAATCAAGTTCCCCATGAGTCGCGTCACTGACAGTAACAGGCCTCAGGCTTACTTGCACTCCACACGTCCTTGCTCCCATTCAATCTGTCTTCGAGCAAATCTCCGGTATCACGGGTACGGTTGCACACGCTTCATCTACCGTATGCAACCTGCCCGATAAAAGACTGGCAGATACGATAAGTGTCGCCCCAACCCAGTCCTGCCACTCCATAGCCTCATTGGCAAGAATGAACGAGGATATCGCCGCAATAACCAATTCGAACAAGAATAAAACAACCGCACGATTAGCGGAAAGATGTGTGACCCCGTATTGCACGGCAAAGCTGGTGGCACACAGCACCAGCCCCATCAATCCCAACATCAGCCAATGGTCAATCGTGAGGAGGTCGAATTGTGCAGCCACTCCCCCTTGCCACAACAAGAACGGCAAAGTGAGCGATGCCGTCCCCAGCCATAGACTGAACGACTTCGCCTCCACCGAAAGATGTGCGGCACGGCGTGACGTGACATTGGATAGGGCGAAACCCATACCTGCCGACAGACCCAGCCATTCGGAAAGATTCTGCGGGATCGGCAATCCTAGACTGGGTTCCCACAACATGATCATCGCACCGATTAACGACAAAGCGATGACGGAATACCCATATCGATTGAGACGCTCGCCCAGCAACCAGAAAGAGAACAGGATGGTCCACACGGGCGCGAGATAGAACAACAACAAGACGCGCATCACCTCACCATGCAACATGCCCAGCACGTAACCGAGATTGGCCCAGCCCGCACTCAATATCAGCAACAACGCCCACCAGCCGAAGGTAGAACGTTCACGCCATATGCGCGGCAACATGAATGCGCCGAACAACATCGCCAAGGCATAGGTGGTGAAGGTCGCCATGGCACCGGACATCCCGGCATCCTGCAACACGCGATAGGGATACCAGATCAATCCCCACACCAGCGCTCCGCTCAATACGCCAACGATTGGCATGACATTTTGTTTTGATGGCACTCGCCCGACCTTTATAATGCGCGCTCTTAAGAACGCTGCGTTTTTGCCAATGAATCCAGACCTACAAAAGCTCCAGCCCTACCCGTTCCAGAAACTCGCCAAGCTGTTCGGCGAGGTGACTCCGAACGCCGGTTTAAAACCGATCAGTCTTCACATCGGCGAGCCTAAGCATGACACGCCACAATTCATCAAAAACGCCTTGATCGCCGGTTTGGACGGACTGGCGAATTATCCCACAACAGCGGGCAGCGACGGACTTCGCGCCACCATCGCACAATGGCTAGGTCGTCGTTACGGCATCCCCGCCCCCGATGCCAAGACCCAAGTACTACCCGTGAATGGTAGTCGCGAAGCCTTGTTCTCCTTCGCGCAAGCTGTTATCGACCGCAGCAAAAAAGCCCCCATCGTCATCTGCCCCAACCCCTTCTACCAGATATATGAAGGCGCGGCCTTTCTAGCGGGTGCGACACCGCATTTCTTCAACACATTGCCAGAAGATGGCTTTGCGATGGATTTTGCCCAGTTGTCCGAAGAGGTCTGGCAACGTACGCAACTCATCTATGTCTGCTCACCGGGAAATCCGAATGGACGCGTGATGCCGTTGTCTGAATGGAAAAGCCTCTTCGAGATGTCCGACCGCTACGGTTTCGTCATCGCCTCCGACGAGTGCTATTCCGAGATCTATTTTGGCGACGACCAACCGTTGGGCGCATTGCAAGCCGCACAGCAGCTAGGGCGCGCAGACTACAAGAATCTCGTGGTGTTCTCCAGCCTGTCCAAACGCTCCAACGTCCCCGGCATGCGTTCCGGCTTTGTGGCGGGTGATGCAAAGGTACTGGAAAGGTTTTCGCTGTATCGCACCTACCACGGCTGCGCCATGAATCCCGCCATCCAGGCTGCCACCATCGCCGCATGGAATGATGAAGGGCATGTCGCCGAGAACCGTCGCTTGTACGCAGAAAAATTCACCCAAGTCATCGCCCTGCTCTCACCCGTGTTGCCCGTAGCCAAACCGGATGCCAGCTTCTACCTGTGGATACGCACGCCCATCGCAGATACCACCTTCGCGCAACAGTTGTACCGCGACTATAATGTGTCCGTGTTGCCGGGTAGCTTCTTGGCCCGCGAGGCGCACGGAATCAATCCCGGTGCGAACTACATCCGCTTGGCACTGGTCGCCAATCTGGACGAGACACTGGAAGCGGCAAAACGAATCACCGAATTCACTCAAAAACTAAACTAGGAACTCACCATGCCTCAATTGCAAGCCATCATAGAAGAAGCCTTTGAACGCCGTGCCGACATCACTCCGCGCAATGTGGATGCGCAACTCAAAGAGACCATCAACACGGTCATCGAGTATCTGGATCAAGGCAAGTTGCGCGTGGCCGAGAAGATCAACGGTGTGTGGGTCACACATCAATGGATCAAGAAAGCCGTGTTGTTATCCTTCCGCATCGAAGACAACGCCTTCATCAAGGGCGGCTTCACCAATTATTTCGACAAGGTTCCTTCCAAGTTCGCCGACTACAATTCCAAAGAGTTCCGCGAAGGCGGTTTCCGCGTGGTGCCTCCCGCTGCCGCACGCCGCGGTGCCTATATCGCGAAGAACGTGGTGCTGATGCCCTCTTACTGCAACATCGGCGCGTATGTGGATGAAGGCACGATGGTGGACACCTGGGCGACTGTCGGCTCCTGTGCACAGATCGGCAAGAACGTGCACCTCTCGGGCGGCATCGGCATCGGCGGCGTACTGGAACCGGTACAGGCCAACCCGACCATCATCGAAGATAACTGCTTCATCGGCGCACGCTCGGAAGTGGTCGAAGGCGTGATCGTGGAAGAAGGTTCCGTCATCTCGATGGGCGTGTTCATCGGTCAGAGCACCAAGATCCTTGATCGCGAGACGGGCGAGATCCATTTTGGTCGCGTGCCGGCAGGCTCCGTCGTAGTCAGCGGCAGCATGCCTTCCAAGGATGGCAAGTACAGCCTGTATTGCGCAGTCATCGTGAAAAAGGTCGATGCCAAGACTTTGGGAAAGACCGGCATCAACGAATTGTTACGCGGGATCTAAACAGCATTACCCTATCGGGAGAAGAACATGATCGTTACCCCACTGCTACAACTGGCTGCCGACAAGCAGGCATCAGACTTGTTCTTCTCCGTCGGTGCGCCAATCAATATCAAGGTAAACGGGGTTGTGATGCCGGTCAATGCGCAGTTATTAACCGGAGAAAACACCAAGCAGATCGCATACGAGATGATGACGCCCGATCAGATCGCCGATTTCGAAATGCACATGGAGATGAACTTTTCTTTCCGTGTTGCCGAGATCGGCAGTTTCCGCGTCAATGTATTCCGCCAGCGAGGCGATATCGCCATCGTCATCCGCTACGTGCGAGGCAAGATTCTCGATGTCGAATCGCTCAATCTTCCTACCGTTCTCAAAGAGCTCATTACGGAAAAGCGAGGTCTAGTGCTGGTTGTCGGGGCGACCGGCTCCGGCAAATCCACCACAATGGCCGCCATGATGGAGCATCGCAATGCAACACAGACCGGTCACATCCTCACCATCGAAGACCCGATCGAATACATATTCAAACACAACAAGTGCATCGTGAATCAACGCGAGATCGGTACTGACACGTCGGACTATGGTGCCGCTTTGGTCAGTGCCATGCGCGAGGCTCCCGATGTGTTGATGATCGGCGAGATACGCGACCGTGACACCTTGAAGCACGCCTTGATCTTCGCGCAGACCGGACACTTGTGTCTGTCCACCCTGCATGCAAACAACAGCTATCACGCGCTGAACCGCATCGTGAACTTCTTCCCGTATGACGCGCGCAACAGCGTGTTGTCCGACCTGTCCATGTGCCTGCGCGCGGTGATCTCGCAACGCCTGATACGCAACTCGCAAGGCCAGTTGGTTCCCGCGGTCGAGATATTGCTCAATTCCGCACTCATCTCCGACTTGATCAAGAATGACCAGATCGAGAAGATACGTGAAGCTATCGAACAAAGCGTCTCACAAGGCTCGCAAACCTTCGAAAGAGCACTCTATAAATTGTTCAAATCAGGCCAGATCACAAAAGAAGAGGCTTTGCGCAACGCCGACTCGGCAAGCAACTTGTCATCTTTGATTGATTATTCCCAAACGAGCAAGGTCAAAGCATACGACCCAAACACACCGCAACCCGCCGCACCCGCGGCGTCTGCAAGCGATTTTGGCGGCATCAAGCTCAACATCGAAGTGCCGGGTTCGGGTTCCTGATGAAACTGTATGGCATCCCCAATTGCGATACCGTCAAAAAGTCGCGTTCATGGCTCGCCGAGCATGGAATCGCGTACGACTTCCATGACTTCAAGAAACACGGTGTCACCGAATCACTCCTCGCCGATTGGCTGAAACAGGTCGGCTGGCAACGCGTACTCAAGAAGACAGGGCCGACTTGGGGCAAGTTACCCGAGGCGGTCAAGGCTTCGATCAAGGATGATGCTTCTGCTTTATCCCTGATGTTGCAACAACCCAACGTCATCAAACGGCCCGTGCTGGTGCACGATGGCAAAGTACTGGCGACAGGATTCAGTGGTAACGGCGAAGAGTATGAAGCGGTCTTTTCCCGCCTCCCTCACCCCACCCCTCTCCCATAGGGCGAGGGGGCAAACGAATCAAGCTCAATCTATAATTCTTGAAACCGAATACAACAACTTAAAACTGTAATCCTCCCTATGAGCTCCACACTCGATCTGACCAAGCAACTCATCTCACGCAAATCCCTGACACCGATGGACGACGGTTGCATCGACATCATCGGTGCAAGACTGGCTCCGCTGGACTTCAATCTGGAAAAGATGCGCCACAGCGAAGTGGACAACCTGTACGCGCGCCGCGGCGACTCCTCACCGGTCGTCTGTTTCGCCGGGCATACCGATGTCGTACCTACCGGCCCGGTGAATAAATGGGACAGCGAGCCCTTCACACCCACGATCCGTGACGGCATGTTGTTCGGTCGCGGAACGGCAGACATGAAAGGCTCCATCGCTGCTTTCGTCACGGCCACAGAACGCTTCGTCGCCTCACATCCGCAGCACCGGGGCTCCATCGCGCTCCTGCTCACCTCGGACGAGGAAGGTGTCGCTGTGGATGGTACGGTGCGCGTAGTGGAAGCATTGCAGGCACGTGACGAGAAATTGGACTATTGCATCGTGGGCGAACCGACCGCCGTCAGCACGATGGGCGACACCATCAAGAACGGGCGACGCGGCTCTCTCTCCGGCACATTGACCGTAAAAGGCGTGCAAGGCCACATCGCCTATCCGCATCTGGTGAAGAACCCTATCCACCTCGCATCCCCCGCCATCGCCGAATTGGCGGCAACGACCTGGGACAGCGGCAACGAATATTTCCCGCCGACCTCGTGGCAGATATCCAACATCCACGGCGGCACCGGCGCCACCAATGTCGTCCCTGGCACGGTCGAGATCCTGTTCAACTTCCGCCATTCCACCGCCAGCACGACCGATGCGCTGAAGACAAAAGTCCACGCCATTCTCGACAAGCATGATTTGGAATACGATTTGAAATGGGAGATGTCGGGCAAGCCTTATCTCACTCCGCGCGGCGATCTGGTGGATGCGGTAAGTGAGGCGATCAAACAAGTGACCGGCGTAGAGACTGAACTGTCAACCAGCGGCGGAACCTCGGACGGACGCTTCATCGCGGACATCTGCCCGCAAGTTCTGGAGGTCGGACCCGTCAACGCCACCATCCATAAGCTCAATGAGTGCGTGTCAGTGAAGGACCTTGATGACTTGTCCGAGGTCTACTATCTCACGCTGGTCAAATTGCTGGCCAAATGAAATTCCTGCTCATATCGCTGCTCATCATTCTCGTCGTGTGGATCGTTTTCCGTATCCGCAGGGACAAGAGCAAAGAGAGTGGCGATGGCAGCACAGGCAGTTGCAGTTCCAGTTCGAATTGCAACGATCACGATAACAACTGCGATGGCGGAGACGGCGGAGGGGGAGACTGATGAGCATCATTCGATTTTCAGAAGCAAGCA
Organism: Gallionella sp.; assembly: GCA_029850565.1. Lineage (GTDB taxonomy): Bacteria > Pseudomonadota > Gammaproteobacteria > Burkholderiales > Gallionellaceae > Sideroxyarcus. Next base: position 10,586 of record JARCRR010000019.1, read on the forward strand.
GCACACTTAGGACGGTTCGTGACTGTCTGCGTTTTGCGGTCAGCCGTTTCAACGAAGCCAAACTGTCCTTCGGTCACGGCAGCAGCGATGCCTACGACGAAGCGGCGTATCTCATCCTGCACACGCTGCATCTTCCTCTTGACCGTCTCGAGCCGTTCCTCGACGCAACGCTGACGCATCACGAAATGATGGAGGTACTGAACATCATCGAGAAGCGAGTGGAGCAACACATTCCGGCTGCCTACCTCACCCATCAGGCATTCCTGGGCGACTTCAGTTTCTACGTGGATGAACGTGTCATCGTGCCGCGCTCCTTCATCTCCGAGTTGCTGCGTGAACGACTCTCGCCTTGGGTCGACGATGCCGAGATGGTCAGCAGCGTACTGGATATGTGC
>JARCRR010000020.1 GCA_029850565.1 Gallionella sp.
ACCGTCGATTCAACAAAGCGGGCTTCTCCGCGCAATTTCCGTTTCTTGATGAGGCTGGCCTGAAAGGCGGTTTCACCTACGGCGATGCGCAGACCGATGATGCGAGGTTGGTGATCGAGTTAGTCGCGGGCGCGATGGCGCAAGGTGCGGTGTGCGTGAACTATGCCAAATTGATCAAATGGCAAGAAGACAAAGGGCGAGTCTGTGCGGTGCTGGTACAAGATCAGATCAGCGGCGAGATTACGCGCGTGCATGCCAGACAATATGTCAGCGCTATGGGGCATTGGGCGAGCAAGACCGAACCGGTTCGTCTGAGCAAGGGTGTCCACCTAGTGATGCCTGCCTTGCCGACCGAACAAGCCATTTTGCTTACTGCAAAAGAAGACGGGCGCGTGTTCTTCATCATCCCGTGGTACGGGCGCACGCTCCTCGGTACGACGGATACCGACTATTGCGGTGACATCGAACGTGTGGTGGTCGAAGCAGCAGATGTGGGCTATTTGCTGGCTGCGGCCAATCGCCACCTCAAGACGGCATGGACGACTCAGAACGTCATCGCGAGTTACGCTGGCTTGCGCGTGATGAGACAGAGCGATACCGAACATCCTTCTTTGGTGAGTCGTGATTGGGAATTGAGGACTGCGCCCAATCATGTTCATCACATCATCGGAGGCAAACTCACCTCCGCGCGCGAGGATGCGAGCGTGGTCGTTGATGTGGTGTGCGTTCATCTGGGGGTAAACAGTCGCTGTGCGACCCAAGATCGCGATTTGCCGTGGAAACCGCAGCAGTCCTATCCGATATGGTCAAAGGAGATGCTTGCGCGGGCGCAACGCTTGGGTATCGATGTGGAAAGCGCGAAATGGTTGCTGCGCAGACATGGCGCTCGCGCCGAGGAGATACTTGACTTGGTGGCAGAAAAATCTTTCTTGGCCGAGCGCATCGTCGCAGACCTTCCATTTATCTATGCCGACTTGGTGTTCTGCGCGAACAACGAGATGGTCGTCAACTTGTACGATCTGCTCAGGAGTCGCTTGCCGTTGCTGATTTTGGCCAGATTGGATCAAGAGATGCAGACCCGAATCATCTCGACTCTTGTGGCTGAGTCGCTCTGGGATGAGAAAAAGATGCGTCGAGACAATGGGTTATTTGGAGCGGGCGGGCTTGTGGGAGCCTAGGTTGGTGTGGGGTGGAGTTTATGTTTGACAGGGGTAGGTGCCTGACATAGAATGCGCGCCCTTCGCAGTCCGTTATTTATTTTTAGTTTTAGGAAATGCCATGAAAACATTTTCCGCCAAGTCTCACGAAGTCCAGCACGACTGGATCCTCGTTGACGCAGCCGACAAGATATTGGGCCGTTTGGCCAGCCAGATCGCTTCCCGTTTGCGCGGCAAGCATAAAGCCATCTACACACCGCACGTAGATACTGGTGACTTCGTCGTTGTCGTCAACGCTGACAAGTTGCGCGTGACCGGTAACAAGGCACAAGACAAGATGTACTACCGTCACTCGACCTATCCGGGCGGTCTGTACGAAACCAATTTCACCAAGCTGCAACAGCGTCATCCGCAGCGTGTGTTGCAAAAGGCCGTGCGCGGCATGTTGCCAAAAGGTCCGTTGGGCTATGCCATGTTGAGCAAGCTCAAGGTCTACGGCGGCGCGACTCACCCGCACAGCGCACAGCAACCAAAACCTACTGATCTGTTGAAAGCCTAATCATGAGCGTGACTTATAACTACGGAACTGGCCGCCGCAAGAGTGCGGTCGCACGTGTCTTCATCAAGGCGGGTAAGGGCGATATCATCGTCAATGACAAGCCAGTGGACGAATTCTTTTCGCGCGAGACAGGCCGTATGGTCGTTCGTCAACCGCTGGAACTGACAGAAATGGTCGGCAAGTTCGATATCTTGGTGAACGTGTCCGGTGGCGGCGAGTCTGGTCAAGCAGGTGCGGTGCGTCATGGCATCACCCGTGCATTGATCGACTATGATGCAAATCTGAAGCCGACTTTGAGCAAGGCGGGTCTGGTGACTCGCGATGCACGTGAAGTCGAGCGTAAGAAGGTCGGTTTGCGCAAGGCGCGCCGCAGGAAACAATTCTCCAAGCGTTAAGCTTGTCGGGAGCTGGAAAAGCCGCCTTATGGCGGCTTTTTCATTTATCATTCGGGCACTTACAGGGAGGTATCGCGTGGTCAAGGTCGGCATCGTAGGCGGCACAGGATATACCGGGGTCGAGTTACTTCGTTTGTTGGCGGCGCATCCGCAGGTGGAGTTGCGTACCATCACTTCGCGCGCCGATGCGGGCATGCCGGTCAGTCAGATGTTTCCTAGCCTGCGTGGCCATGTCGATCTGAACTTCTCGCATCCTGACGAAGCTCACTTGGATCAATGCGATGTGGTGTTCTTCGCCACGCCTAACGGCATCGCGATGCAGCAGACGCGTGCCTTGTTGGATGCGGGTGTCAAGGTGATCGACCTTGCTGCAGATTTTCGTATCAAAGACATCGCCGAATGGGAGAAGTGGTACGGCATGACGCATGCATGCCCCGATCTGGTGGCTGAAGCGGTGTATGGTTTGCCCGAAGTGAATCGCGCCCAGATCAAGCAGGCGCGGCTAGTGGCGAATCCTGGCTGTTATCCGACGGCTGTGCAGCTCGGCTTCATTCCCTTGCTGGAAGCAGGGCTGATCGAGGAGGGTTCGCTGATCGCCGATGCCAAGTCGGGTGTGTCTGGTGCCGGTCGCAAAGCAGAGGTTCACTCTTTGTTCTCTGAGGCTTCGGACAACTTCAAGGCTTATGGTGTTGCGGGTCACAGGCACTTGCCTGAGATCAAGCAAGGCTTGACGAATGTTTCTGGGCATCCTGTTGGTTTGACCTTCGTACCCCATTTAACGCCACTGATCCGTGGCATACACGCCACCCTGTATGCGCGACTGAAGAAGGATGCCGACCTGCAGGCGCTGTACGAACAACGTTATGCCGATGAGGCTTTCGTCGATGTGTTGCCAGCGGGCGGGATGCCGGAGACGCGTTCCGTGCGCGGTTCCAATACTTGCCGTATCGCGGTACACAGACCACAAGGCGGGGACACGGTGGTGGTGCTATCGGTGATCGACAACCTAGTCAAAGGTGCGGCAGGTCAAGCCGTGCAGAACATGAACATCATGTGCGGACTGCCTGAAGCCGACGGCATCGGCATGATCCCCTTGCTCCCCTGAGATGATACGAGGCCTAAAAAGAAGGTTCAGCATCTCCGCTCCGCGACTCGCGGTGCGCCCGCACGTGCCATGGTACGTGCGTTGGGCGATCACGCTGCCATTCTTCTTTCTGGCAGGCTTTTTGATCTGGTGGTCATATGATGCCGGTATGGAGTTGGCAGGCTTCCATCGCGGCAAAGCGGAGCAAGAGATCGTTGCGCTACGCGATCGAGTTGCATCGCTCGAAGCCGAAAATACCAACCAAGCCAACCAGCTTGCAGTCGGCGAGCGTCAGGCGCAGATGCAACAAGCCTCAGCAGATGAGGTGCAAGAGCAACTCAAGTCATTGCAGGATGAAAACTCTCGTTTGAAGGAAGACCTTACTTTCTTTCAGAACCTGCCGCTCACAAGCGGACGCGATGCGGATCTTTCGATACACAACCTAAAGTTGGAAGCCGGAAGTTTGCCGGGTGAATATCATTGCAGGATGCTGTTGGTGCAAGGGGTGCAGCGCCGCGGAAGAGAATTTGACGGCGACCTGCAGATACTGGTGAACGGCGAGCAAGACGGCCAAAAAGTGGTGTTACAATTCCCGCAACAAACCGCGACCGAGGTCGCAGAGCATCATCTGAATTTCAAATACTATCAACGCATCGAGCGGATACTGAAGATTCCTGCGGGGATGAGTGTAGATAGCGTGCAGATCAGAGTGTTTGAAAAAGGGATGCAAGAGCCCAAGGTCAAACAGACGGTCTTGCTTTCATAACGGAGAAAGCCCGATGTTCAGTAAACATAGCAAACCGCAGAATCGTATCGACTCGTTGATCGGTCTGGGCACCAAGGTAAAGGGCGATGTCAGCTTCACCGGAGGTCTGCGCGTGGATGGCGAGATCAGTGGCAATGTGATTGCCGATCCTTCCAAAGCGAGTACACTGGTTTTGAGCGAACATGCCAGAGTGGACGGCGAGATACGGGTGACGCACCTCGTGGTGAATGGCGTCGTGACCGGCCCCATCTTTGCGGCGGAATATTTGGAACTACAAAGCAAAGCCAAGGTCACAGGCGACGTGAAGTACAAGACGCTCGAAATTCAGTTGGGTGCGATCGTGGAAGGCAAGCTGGTGCACCTCAATGAATCATCGGAAAAAGTGGTGTCGCTCAAATTGAGCGGGACTGAATCGAAATAAGTCAGCAAGGAGAGAGATCATGAATGCAGTGACCGAAATGCAAGATCCGCTGTTGTTCACCGACAACGCGGCCAACAAAGTGAAGCAACTGATCGAAGAAGAAGGCAATGCCGATCTGAAGTTGCGCGTGTTCGTAAGCGGTGGAGGTTGCTCCGGCTTCCAATACGGTTTCACCTTTGACGAAGTGGCCAACGAAGACGATACCGTGATGAGCAAGAACGGTGTGCAGTTGCTGATCGATCCGATGAGTTTTCAATACTTGGTCGGCGCAGAGATCGACTATACCGAAGGCTTGGAAGGTTCTCAGTTCGTCATCAAGAACCCGAATGCAACGACGACTTGCGGTTGCGGTTCTTCGTTCTCGGCATAAGTGGCTGTCGGATGGCTGTTAAGAGCGGGGCGCGAAAGCGCCCCGTTTTGTTTTATGCTGGGTAGATCGCGCCCAGCACGGCAGCGTGTCGAGCGCCAGTGACGGCGGGTAGATTTCCCGGACGCAAATGCATGGTCTGCTGTGCCAACCAAGCGAAAGCGATCGCCTCCATCCAATCAGCAGCGATACCCAGCGTTTCAGTCTTCTGGATACGGCACTGAGGAAGTGCGCGCTGCAGATGAGCGATCAATGCGCCGTTATGCGCACCGCCACCACATAGATAGACCTCTTCAGCACCGACACAAAAATGCGTCACTGCATCCGCGATACTGTCGCCGGTCAGTGCAAGCAACGTGGCTTGCACGTCCGCGGGAGTTTCCTTCCCGCTTAGTTGCGCGGACAACCAATTCAGATTGAACAAATCGCGCCCCGTACTCTTGGGTGGTGGGGTGGTAAAGAATGGTTCTGCCAAGAGCTTTTGCAGCAACTCGGGAATGGCTCTACCAGTTGCAGCCCAAGCTCCGTCTTTGTCGTAGGGTTTGCCTTGATGTAGGGTGATCCATGCATCCATCAGCAGATTGCCGGGGCCAGTGTCGAATCCCAAGGTGGGGCGGGCGGCGGGCAGGTCGGTGATATTGGCGATACCGCCGATGTTGAGGATGATGCGGTGGATGCTTGTATGGCGTAGCACCTTGTCGTGGAAGGCGGGTACCAGTGGCGCACCTTGACCGCCCGCCGCGATGTCGCGCGCACGGAAATCGCTCACCACATGGATGCCGGCCAGTTCGGCGAGCAAGGCGGGGTTGTTCAGTTGGATGGTGTAGCCGTGTTCGGGACGATGGCGAATGGTCTGACCGTGACAGCCGATGGCTTGGACTTGAGTCGCCTCTACGCCAGCTTTCTTTAGAAGGTGCCGAGTCGCATCGGCATATTCACGCGCGAGTTGATTGGCGACGAGTTGCGCCTGATGCAGTTCGTTGTGGGCAGCTTGGTGCAGCGCGAGTAACGCATCCTTCAATTTCTGCGGATACGGCTGATACTGGGTTTCGACGAGGCGTGGCGTGGCTTGAGACAGATCGACCAGCGCGGCATCGACACCGTCCAGGCTGGTGCCTGACATGATGCCGATGTAGAGGTCGGATGAAGATTTCAATGCGGATTAGTCGAGTTTTGCGATGCGAGTGTTGCGCAACAGCGACAGGCGTGTGTGCAGGTCGCGAGTCGATTCGACAAACACAGTCTTCTGCGCTTCGTTGATGGGTTTGCCATCTGGCAGTGCCACCTTCAATGGGTCGCGCTGAACGCTGTTCTGCTTGAATTCATAGTGTAGGTGTGGGCCGCTAGCCAGGCCAGTCATGCCGACGTAACCGATGATCTCACCTTGGCTAACACGTTGGCCTTTATGGACATTGCCGAAGCGGGACAGGTGACCGTACACGGTTTGGTAGTTTCCTTGATGATTCACCATCACCACGTTGCCATAGCCGCCTTGCTGGCCTACGAAGGACACCACGCCGTCCGAGGTCACCTTCACTTTGGTGCCTATCGGGGATGCGTAATCCACACCTTTGTGCGCGCGCCACTTGTTCAACACCGGATGAAAACGCGAGGTGCTAAAGCCCGAGCTGACGCGCGAGAACTCGATAGGCGAACGCAGGAAAGCCTTGCGCATGCTCTTGCCGTCCGGCGAGTAGTAGTCGCCGGAGAAGCTGGTGGTCTGGAAATACACGGCGCGGTAAGTGCGGCCCTGATTGACGAACTCGGCAGCGAGGATGCGTCCGGTGCGTGCCGCTTCGCCGTTGATGTAGGTCATCTCGTAGATCACGCTGAACTTGTCGCCCTTGCGCAGATCGCGGTGGAAGTCGATGTCGCCACCGAAGATCTCGGCCAATTGGTTGGCAGCCGGATCGGGCAGACCTGCCTCGTCAGTTGCGGCGAACAGGCTGCTTTGTATCTCGCCGGTACGCACGAAGGTGCGCTGCTCCACCAGTGCGGGCTTTACATCGACCTTGAAGCTGTCGCCATCTTTGGCAACGATCACTTGGTTGCTGTCGTTATCCAGATAACGCAAGGCCAACAGGCTGCCGTCAGCCGCAGTTTCGGCTTGGATTTCTTTACCCACGCTCAGTTGACGGAAAGAAGCGGCAGGATTGAATTTGCGCAGATATTCACTGGCTGCCTCATCTTCCACGTTCAGGCGACGCAACAGTTCGACCACGGTGTCGCCGCGTTGTACGCGCTCATTGCGCCAAAAAGTGGTGGTAGTAGGTGCGACTTGGGCTGCGGTTGGGAGAGCGATCTCTTCAACGATGGTCTTTTGCGGCCCGGTCAGGACATCGGACTGAGGCATGATGCCGAAGGCGGTGACCACACCCAGCAAAGGCAGGGTGGACAAGGTAACGAACCAGCGCAGCTTCAACTTGTGCGCGTTCAATAAAGAGTTTTGTTGTAACATCTGCGCCTCCCTAGGCGGTATAACTCGTGAACAACTGTCAACTGGATATCGGCGGACAAGGTGCATCACTGAATCGGGAGCGGACTTTAA